>JAEWAD010000179.1 GCA_023391905.1 Pseudomonadota bacterium
GCCGCGGTGAAGTAGTTGCGGATGAAGTCGCGCTCGATCAGCAGGTGGCGGAATTCGTCGGCGTGCGGGCCGTCATAGATCAGCGTGAACGGGCCGCGGAAGCCGGCCGCGTCGGCCGCGTCCAGACAGCGGCGATAGTCCTCCGCGTGCAGGATGCCGCTCGAGAAGTCGGCCTTGGCGTGGCAGCAGATGGCGAGATCGAAGATCGCCTGGAGATCGGCATATTTGGTCTCGCCCGACCAGTTGCCGAAATCGCCGTTGAGACCGACGGTGTCGTCGAGGCGGTCGAACAGGTAGCGCACCTCGTTCGGACCGGGCAGCAGTTCGAACCAGTTCTCGGTGATGACGCGCACGCCGCGCGCCTCGCCGTAATGGCCGAGCCGGGTCAGCCCTTCGATGCTGAGATCGAGCGCCGGGCGCATCGGCGCGCTGCGTCCGGCGATCACGCGGGCCTGCTCGGCGCCGAGCTCGGCGGCGGTGTCGATCCAGCTCTCGATCCAGGCGAGATCGCGCTCGCGCGTTTCCGGATTGGTGATGTCGCCATATTCGATCAGGAGCGTCTGCAGCGTGACGCCGGCCTCGGCAAGCGCCGCGCGGAAGGAGGCCGCGTAGCCGGCGTCGCGATGCGGCACGTGGAACGAGCAGACCTCGATCCGGTCGATGTCGAGCGCCGCGACGGCGCGCGGCATGTCGAGCAGCGTCATCCGGCCGGGACCGTAGGTCGGCTCGGCGACGGCCTCGACGTCGTGGTCCGGCCGGTTCGGATAGGTGAGGCCGAGCGCGCGATGCAGGCTCCAGCTCGAAACGGCGAGCGCCGGCAGGGCGCCTCGGGTGACGCGGTCATGCTTCATCGAAAGGGTCCGGAGTTCGAGGCGGTCATGCGGGGCAGTCGGAAACGAGGTGGCGCAGCCGTCTGGCGGCGTCTCGCATCGTGACGGGCGGCGAGGGGAAGATCAATCGGCGCCGACGGCGTGCAGCGCGGCGCCGTGGCGGTTCAGCCAGGTCTTCGCCTGTTCCATCCCGGGGCAGATGGCGGCGACATGGCGCCAGAAGCGGGGCGAATGGTTCATTTCGCGCAGATGCGCCACTTCATGTGCGGCGAGATAGTCCAGCACCTCGGGCGGCGCCATGATGATCCGCCAGGAATAGGCGATCGTGCCGGATGACGAGCACGAGCCCCAGCGGCTGGTCGGGTCGCCGAGCCGGATCGTCTTCACGGTAACGCCGAGCGTCGCCGCATGCCGGGTGGTCGCCGCCTCGAGGTCGCGCCGGGCCTCGCGCTTCAGATAGTCGGTGACGCGGCGGGCGATATGCTCGGCGCCGCCGGTGACGACCAGGCATGGCCCGTCGCCGGTATCCTCGATGCGGACCAGGCCACGGCCTTCGTGGTGGACGATCCGGACCGGAACGCCCCGGATCGGGATCGTGCCGCCGTCGGCGATCGGGGCCGCCTCCGGCAGGGCGGCCAGGCGGGCCCGCAGCCAGCCGCGATGCCGATCGAGGAAATCGCGCGCCTCGGCAAGTTTTCCCCGCGCGGGAATCGTGACAACCGGTTCGCGCACCGAGCCGCGCAGGCGCAGCGTGTAGCGGCGCGCGCGGTCGTTCCAGACGATCGTCACCCGGACCGGCTCGCCGTCGATCTCGACATGGCAATGGTCCGGCTTCGGGTCGGGTCGCGGGCGGGAGCTGGGGGAAAGGCGGGAAAGAAAGCCCATGCTTCGGTCGGTGCAGGCGGTGATTCGCCACGACGGATCATGGCATGAAAAAGGGCCGCCTCGCGGCGGCCCCCGGGTTTTGCCGCTGGCGGCTCAGTCTTTCAGCTCGTCCGGGACCTTGCCGCCATTCGCGGCCAGTTCCTTCATCACTGCCTTGTGCAGCCAGATGTTCATCGTCGCCGAGTCGTTCGTGTCGCCGGTATAGCCGAGCTCGGCCGCGAGCGCCTTGCGGTTGGCGAGCGAGCTGTCGATGTCGAGCAGCTTCAGGAGGTCGACGATCGACTTCCTCCAGTCGAGCTTCTGGCCGGACTTGGCGGCGAGGCCACCCAGCACGGCGGCGACGTCGACGGTCGCCTGGGGCGCGGGCGCGGCTGCCGGGGCGGCGGATGGCGCGGGAGCCGGGGCTGCGCTGGGGGCGGCCGCAACCTTGGTCGCCGCCGGTGTCGCGGCCGGCGCGACCTCCGCGGCCTCGGCCTCGCCGCTGCCGAAGATCTTGTTCTTGATCGTGCTGAAAATACCCATGCCTTCGCACTCCCGTTTCATGGCTGCCGGCGTCAACGCCGGCGCTGCATCATCGTTCCGGGCGGGGGCCCGGCAGGATGATCATGCAACCTTAGTGAAAGAGCCGCGCGGTGTCGCGCGGCTCTCGTCATGGCGGGGCCGGGAAGGTCAGAGGTCGATGATCGGGCCGCTGTTGCGCTCGCCCGGCGTCTGGGCGTCGCGGCGGGCCGCGTCGCGCTCGGCCTTGAAGCGGTCGAACTCCTCCTGGTCGCGGGCGCGGCGCAGGTTGCGCACGAAGGCGTCGAACTCTGCGCGCTCCTCGTCGAGCTTGCGGCGCTCCTCTTCGAGGCGCTTCAGCTCGGCCGCGCGATAATCGTCGAAGGCAGCGTTGCCGCTGTGGCTCTGATAGGCGCCCCAGCGCTGGTCGCGCCGGCTCTGCCAGCCGCAGCCCGAGAAGGAGCGCTTGAAGTCGTCGCGCACCCCTTCCGCGTTACGACGGAACTCGGGCAGCCTGTCGCCCCAGAGGATATAGGCGAGCATGGCGAGGCCGAGCGGCCAGAACACGAAGAAGCCGAGGACCATCAGCGCGATGGTGAGCGGCGTCCAGCCCGGACGCAAGGCCTGTGTGTGGGACATGGTTCCTTCCTCTCTCGCACCCCCAGTGTTCCGGAAGTGGGAAAGGTCGGATCGTCCTTCAAGGGAAAATCGGAATCAGGTTTCCGCAGCGGCTTCCTTGGGGGCGAGCAGGCGTTTCGCCTGGCCGACCCAATCCTCCCGCGCGATCCGGCCCCGCAGTCCGAGGCGGGTATCGAGCGCCGTCGCCTGCTTGGCGGTCAGTCGGGCGAGTTGAGCGAGTTCGGTGACCCCGGCGCCGTTGAGGCTTGCCCTCAGCTTCGGGCCGATGCCGGCGATCCGCGTCAGGTCGTCCGCCGGTGCCGGCTCGGTCGCGGCCTTCGCCGACGCGCGCGGCTTCGGCGCGGTGGTGGCCGCGACAGGCTTGGTTGCGACCGGCTGCGTCGCCACGGGCTTTTCCGCCGGGGGCCTGGTCGCGACGGGTGTGGCCGCGACGGGTTTGGCCGGCTTGGGGGGGGCCGGCTTGGCCGTCGCGGGCTGGGAGGCCGACGCCGGCTCTGCCAGCCGCAGCCCGAGAAGGAGCGCT
>JAEWAD010000212.1 GCA_023391905.1 Pseudomonadota bacterium
GGTCAAGCTTGATATAAAGATATCCTTATATCGATATAGGGTTATAGCCCATTCACCTGAAAGCGGCGGCATAGGTCTCCGGCTTGAAGCCGGCGAGAAGGCGCCCGTCGCCGAGATCGAGGATCGGACGCTTGATCATGGATGGCTGCGCCTGCATCAGCGCCATCGCCTTCGCGGCATCGAGGTCGCTCTTGTCGGCCTCGTCCAGCTTGCGGAAGGTGGTGCCGGCTCGGTTCAGGACCGTCTCCCAGCCAAGCTCCTTCACCCAGCGATCGAGATGCGGCCGGTCGATCCCCTCGGCCTTGTAGTCGTGGAACGAATAGGAAATGCCATTCGTATCAAGCCACTGCCGTGCCTTCTTCATCGTGTCGCAGTTCTTGATGCCGTAGATCGTGATCGCCACCGTATCGTTCTCCTGTGGCCGCGCCCGCCCTTCATGGGGCCGGTGCGGCGTGCCCTGATTCTGTGGCGACGATGATAGCCGGTGACGCCGCCCGGCGCGCCGCGACCGGAAGTCGAGCGGATCCGCTTCCCTCAGCGGGTGGCGTCGGCGAACAGGCCCGCGCCAATCTCCTGATAGGCCTGCCTTGCGCCATCCGGCGAATAGAGCGTGGCAACGCGCGCGGCCGCGGCCTGGCCGAGGTCGCGACGACGCGCCTCGTCACCCGACAGGGCCAGGATGGCATCCGCCAGCGCATCGGGCTTGCCGATCGGCACATGAACGGCATTGACCTCGCCCAGCGAGTAGTCGTTGAGCCCCCCGACCGCGGTCGAGATCATCGGCAGGCCCACCATCATCGCTTCCGCAGCGACGAGGCAGAAACCTTCCTCCTCACTCGTCTGGAGGAAGATGTCGTGTTCCAGGGCCTCGCGCCACCAATGGTCGACATAGCCGGCAAGGCAGAGCCGGTCGGCGACGTTGACCGCTTCCGCCCGCGCGAGGATAGCAGGCCCGTCGGGGCCCATGCCGAAGATGGTGCAGCGCGCATCGATTCCGCGCGCCTTCAGCAACGCCAGGGCGTCGATCGCCACGTCGAAGCGCTTGCGCCGGATCAGGCGCCCCGCCATCACCAGCCGGACGGGCCCTTCGATGCGGTATCGCTGCTTCATGGCCACGGACGAGGCGATGAAGAGCGGCATCACCGCCTCGCGCCGTTGACGCGGCCAGGGATAGTGGCTCCGCGTCCGGACCAGCGTGGTCGGGCAATCGGCCCAGACCTCGTCGACCCGAACGGACAGCGCCCTGAGGAGCAGGCGATAGAAGTGGACGTAGGGGTGCCTCTCCAGCTGGGCGATGTGCTCGAAGGCCACGCATCGCACGTCGGGGTGCAGCATCAGGATCGCCCGGCCGACGATGTTGGCCTGCTTCAACGACAGGATGACGGCCTGAGGTCGCGACTGCCGGATGAGGCGGGACAGAGCCAGGACACCCCGCCACATGCCGGCGACGGAGAGTTTCGCGTCGGTCGTCGCCTCCACGAGGCGATCCGCGCCGACCAGTTCGACGATGCGCTGGCGAAGTCCGCCATCGCCCCGCGCGAACACGAAGATGAACAGCCGCTCGTGGCGCAGGAAGCCATTTTCCAGCAGCGTGACCAGACCATGCTCGGCGCCGCCGCGCGAAAGGGTGTTGATGACGTAGATGACCGTTCGGGGACTGTCGGGCGCCTCGAGTAGCGCCATCCCGCAGGCCGACGCTGCCGATACCGGGCTGGATCTTCTGTCAGTCAACATCGGCTCAACCGCGCGGAACACAGAAGGGAGATCCAGTCTACCAGCTTTGCCGGGCCCGGCCATGGATGCGCGAGCGAAAATCCGCGACCGCGAATGCCCGAGTGAGATTTCCCTCGCACGCTCAAGTCGATAGCGTAATGGGCTACGGCTTTTCCTCAAGATAGCGCGCGATCAGGAAGGCCGCGTCGACGAAGGTGGCGCTCCGGATCCAGCCGTCCTCGACCCATCGTCCCTCGCCATCGATCGTCTCGACGAGCCGCCTGACGCGCGGTTCGAGTTCGTCCGCGCCGAGCGTGTCGCTGACGGATGGCCAGAAGGGAAATACCGACTTGTTTCCGGCTCCTGCCGCCTCGACGATCGCCAATACGGCAGGAATCCCCGCCGTCGACTTCATGCTGTAGTGGCTGAGCAGGTCGTTCGCCTCGAAGGTGATCTTGCCCTTGTTGTCGATGTAGAGCGGCCGGTTCGTCCGCAGCTCGTAGAACCGGGCCCAGTCGCCGTCCGGCAAGCGAACGGACTGGAGCCAGGCAGCCGCGTCTTCCGCCGCGGCCAGGAAGCGGGCGTCGTCCGTGGCCTGGTAGAGCTCGATCAGGCTGGCAGCCGCGCCGCCGCTTTCGCGCGACGCCACCCCCGGCGGCTCGAACTCGCGCCCCCAGACCGGCTGCATCGCTGCGTCATAGGTCTGCGCCCAGCCCTGCTGCGGTTTCGGCAGCTGCGCGGCCAGCAGGAATTCGCCGGCGCGCAGCGCAGGCTTCCGATAGTCCGGATCCGCGAAGCGATCGGCCGCCATCAGATAGAGATGAACGGTATCGCGAACGACGTTGTCGTTGGTGATGTAATAGGGCCCACCCGACGGTTTCACCCATTTGCGCGGCCAGTCAGCCGGCAACTTGACCGGACCGGCTGGCGGAATCTTGTTCTTCTGCGTCTTCCGCTCGATCATCACCGGCCAGGCGCCGTTCGGATACTGCGCCGAGGCGATCCGCTCGAGACCGTATTGCGCCGCCTCGCGGACGGCCGGGTCCTTGCCGTCGAGCGTCTGGTCGAGCCAGATCAGGAAGCGCAGGGCGCTCTGCGTGGTGTCGTCGTCGAGCAGGGTGATGTTGCGGGCGCGATTGTCCTTGATGTCGCGGCACTGATCGGGCGTGATGCCGGTGGAGCGGTAGCACCAGTTGCGCCGCGCCTTCGCGTCCATCTCGATCGCGTTGTACCAGCCGCCCGACAGCATCTGGGTCTGGATCAATGCGGTGGCGACCTGCCGCGCCGCCTGCAGCCAGGCCTTGTCGCCGGTGACTTCGTAGATCCTCAGGAAGGCCGCCCCGATCGCCGGGGTTCCCGGTGGCTGCGCCCAGCCGATCGACGGCCCGACCGAGCCCTCGCCCCTCCGCTTGGAGAGATCCTCGGAATATTCCCAGACATAGGCGCCATCGAGTGACAGCTTCTCGGCGAACACGCCGGCCGCTTTGGTCAGCGCCGCCTTGGCCTGGTCCGCGAGAGCGGGATCATAGGCCGCCGCCGGTCCAGCCGAGCCGGCCGCGCAGACGATCCCGGCAAGGCAAGCCAGCATCGATCGAACGCGACGCCCGGAGCCATCGCATCGTCCCGTTGAGGCATGCCAGCCGGTCATTGCACCGGGACGTGCGCGCCGCTGCGCGCTTCAGCAACCAACGCCGCGACCGACGGCTCGATCGCCGGCAGATCGTCGTCGGCGTGGAAGTTCGGCAGGATGCTGCGGATCACGCCAAACAGCCGCTCGCAATCGCCATCCTCCGCATGATGCCGCAGTTCGGCAAAGGCCACGCAGAGCACCGAGGACGGGACCGGCGTCGGCACGGCGCCGAGCACGCCGGGCACGGGCGGCGTGACGCGTTGCTCCGTCTCGTCGAAGAGCTCCTCGAACAGCTTCTCGCCAGGCCGGCAGCCGACGATCTTGATCTTCACATCCTCGTCCGGCGTGTAGCCGGCCAGCCGGATCATGCGGCGCGCGATGTCGACGATGCGGATCGGCTCGCCCATGTCGAGCACGAAGATCTCACCCTGCCCGAGATTCTTTTCGAGCCCATAGGCGGAGGCCTGGAGCGTCAGCTCGACGGCCTCGCGGATCGTCATGAAGAAGCGCTTCATGTCGGGATGGGTGACCGTCAGCGGCCCGCCCCGCGCCAGCTGGCTCTTGAACAGCGGGATGAGCGAGCCGCTCGAACCGAGCACGTTGCCGAAGCGCACGGTCATGAAGCGCGGCGCATCCACCTCCTTCATGCCGTCGAGGTCGAGCGCCTGGCAGAAAAGCTCGGCCAGCCGCTTGGTCGCGCCCATCACGCTGGTCGAGTTCACGACCTTGTCGGTGGAGATCTGCACCATGCCGAGCGCGCCCCAGCGCTTCGCCGCCTGGGCAACATTCATGGTGCCGCAGACATTGGTGAGGGCGCCCTCGCAGGGGTTCAGCTCGACCATCGGCACATGCTTCAGCGCGGCGGCATGGAACACCAGCTCGGGATGGTGCCGCCCGAACAGCTCATTCACCCGTGCCGGATCGCGCACGTCGCAGAGATGGGCCGAGCGCTCGAGGTCCGGGAAATGCTCGGCCAGTTCGAGATCGATGGCGTAGAGGTTGAACTCGCAGCTGTCGAGCACCACCAGGCGGGACGGCCCGAGCGCCGCGATCTGGCGCGTCAGCTCGCTGCCGATCGAACCGCCGGCTCCGGTCACGAGCACGCTGCGGCCATAGATGAAGCGCTGCATGGCGCCGACGTCGAGCGCGATCTGCGGCCGTTCCAGCAAGTCGGTCAACTCGATCGGCCGAAGCTCGAACTCCTTGGTCAGGCGCGGATTGCGCAGCTCGGTCACCGGATTGAGGCGAGAGACGGCAAGGCCGCGTCGGTCGGCGACCTCGATCAGCTTCTCGGCCTCCGCCGCGTCGAGTTCGGCGAGCGGAGCCGTGAAGATCAGGTGCCTTGGGCGCTGGCCGCGCGATTCCAGATCGGCCATCACCGCCTCGAAATCACCGATACGGCCGAGCACCGGCACCGCGCGGAGCATCGTTCCCTCCTCGAGGCCATTGTCCAGGAAGCCGACGGGCAGATAGCTCGACGTCCGATCCCGCTGCAGGGCGCGCAGATAGAGGTCCGCCTCGTCGCCCGCCCCGACCAGGAGTACGGGGACCAGCGCCTCGGAACGCAGCGCACCGCTGCGCAGCGACGGCAGCAGCGTCTTGAGGTCGCGCTGGCGGAAGCTGAGGCGCGTCGCGGCCAGGAAGGACACCAGCGTCATGACCTCGATCGCGATCGTCGAGCGCGGCACGAAGGCGAGACGCGAATAGAAGAACAGGCAGGCGGTAAGGACCAGAGAGGCGATGAAGCTCGCCCGGACGAGGATCATGTAGTCCAGGATGGAGGCGTATTTCCAGTTGCGCTTGTAGAGGCCCGAAACCGGAAAGGTGATCGCGCAGATCAAGGTGAAGGCGACGGTCATGACCACCAGCGCCTTGGCCGTCTCCGACGTCGCGAAGACTTCGGACGGGCCGAGCCGCAGCAGCGTCGCGAGAACCAGGGACAGCGCCGCGAGGCTGAGGTCCACGGCATAGAGCTGACGATGGCGAAGGATCGACTTGAGGATCGACAGGGCCTTGGCGCGCAGCGCGTTGTAGGCCAGGTTGCCCTTCGCCCGGCCAAGCCAGGCCAGGATCACGTCCCGTGGCGGCTGCACAGGACGCAGCCGGCCCAGGTCCCCTTCCAGGCTTGCCGCTCTTGCAATGCCCTGCGCCGGCCTGTCCCGTCCGGCCCGACTGTCCTCTGCCATGACGCCCTCACAATATCGGCGACCGGCTGTTCAGCAGAGCACGAGCAACCCCGTCGCCTCCGACGGGTGCCGGAGACGTGCTTCAACCGGATCTTGATTCAAAATCGCAGGCGGCCGCAGATCGCGCCCGGACACACCGTCCCGAATGGCATTCGGGCCTGAGCACCCATCTTCAGAGAGGGGGCCGTTCTTGTATAGGCGCGGGAATCGTAACCTGCCGTCAGGTAATCCCTGCGGTGGATTCGGTTTTTGCGCAGTCGGTCCCGGCACGCCCCGATCCGCCATGCCCGAGCCCGTCCAGTGCCGGGAGCTTTCCGTCGAGCCAGCCGGAGAGGTCGAGGCCGATCAGGCGACCGAGCGCATCAACATCAGCCGCATAGTAGTCGACGAGGCGTCGGCGCACGTCCTCGGGCATGGGGCTGTAGTGGATTTCGGCAGCGAGCGTGGAGTGGACCGTGCGGAAGATCGAGGACTGGCGGATCGGCGCGACCAGCGGCTTGGCGGGCCCGAGGAACCGCCGGAGCCACGGGCTCAGCATCGGCGTCGTCTTGTCCTTCACCTTGCTCTCGATCGGGCCCGTATCCGGCCCGGGTGAAAGACCCAGAAAGGCCCGGACCACCGCAAGCTGCCACGCCGGCCGCGCGCGGACCGCCTCGAAGAACGTCACCAGGATCTGCTCGGCAGGAAACAGGTCGAAATAGACGTTCAACTGGCGCGCATAGAGGCCCGAACTGAGGAGCCGGGTCTCCTGGGGGCGGCGCGGATCGAGATAGCGCGCCACGTCGCGCCCGACCTCGCCGCGACGGTACATCATGCAATAGTCCGAATAGGCCCGCTCGATCGGCGACCGCAGCTGCGCCACCAGCCGCGCCCGCGGCAGGGACCGCGCGATCCGCGCCGCCGCTTGCGGATCTTCCAGATAGGAGTTGGACTTCTCGCCGATGCGCTGCCCCGGCGCCGCGCCAGCGAACTGGTCAAGATACCAGTCATCGCCAAGCTGCAGCTCCCGGCTGAAATAGTGCAGTTCGGGATCCGGCATGAACACGTCGGGATCCGCCTGCAACGAGCGCTGCAGCCAGGTCGTGGCGCTCTTGGTGGCGCCGATGACGAGAAAATCGATGTCCGCCAGCTTCATGCCGTCATCCTCCGCGTCGAGCGGTCTCGCATGCCGGCAGGACGCCCCCGCAGTTTTTCGTAAATCGCCATCAGGCCGTGGACATGGCCTTCGACGTCATAGTCGGCATGGGCCCGGGACCGTGCCGCCTCGACCATGCGCGCGCGATAGGCCGCGTCCGTGAGCAGCCGATGGATGGGCGGCACGAAGGCTTCGGCCTGGTCTGTCGGCACCAGAAGGCCGTTGACGCCATGCTCGATCGCTTCCGGATTGCCGCCATCGTTTGTCGCCACGACCGGGGTTCCAAGGAACATCGCCTCGATCAGCGTGCGCCCGAACGGCTCGCGCACGGCGGGCACGAGCATCACGTCGACGGCCCGCATCCAGGGTTCGACCGGATCGCGATAGCCCATGAGACGGACGCGATCGCCGATCCCCAGCGCCTCCGCCCTTCGCATCACCGCGCCGTCAAGATCGGGCGCCTCCTTGCCGACCACGCCGAACAACAGGCCCATCACGGGGATGTCCGGATGGCGCTGGCAAAACGCGGCGATGATCTCGACGAACAACAGCGGCCGCTTGCGGTCGATCAGCAACCCAAAACTGGCGAGGAACCGCGTTTCGGCCGCGCAGCCCAGCGTTTCCACCAGCATGGCCCGGCTCGCCGTGCGATCACCGGAGTCGGCGGGCGGCGTGAAGGGACTGTGCAGGACGGTGAGCTTGTGCGCGACAGGCAGGACCGGGTGGCTCGGCTTGGCAAAGCGCGACACCGTCACGATGTGGCTGGCGAGCGCCGGGGCGATCCGGTTGACGCCGCGCGCATCCGGGTCGCCCCGATGATGCCAGAGCTGCGGCACGCCGGCGAGCCGCGCCGGCAGCGCCCAAAGTGCGTGAATCCGGCCATCATTGGTGTGAAGGACATCGACGCCGCGGGCCCTCAGGAACCGCGCCAGGGGCAGCACGGCACGAGCCATAGGAACGAGGCCCCGCGTCATTCCGCGACCGCCCGGCGCGACCCCGGCAGGCAGGACTTCGAACGGGATGCCGCGCTGTTGCAGATAGGTCGCGACGGGGCCATCGGCGACATGCAGCACGACCCGCGCGCCGGCACGCGCTAGATCCAGGGCCTCGATAAGCTTGATCGCGGAAACGTGGCTGCCGCCCAGTTCGTCGCCGACGAACGGAAAACAGACCATGATGGGATTGTCTCGCATGCGATATGTCCCGGCGAAATCGGCCTCGCTGAAGCAAAACACGCCGACCCCATCGACCGTGGTCGTTGAACCACCCTGCCGTGCCGGATTGAGCCATGGTTGAGCCGGGTTGGCAGGTCAGGAAAACCGGCAGCCGCATTCTGCGGCCACCTAGGGCCCAAGCATCCGAGACCGATCAGGGGCGGTCCCGGACGAGCCCCGACAGCGGAATCTCGCCGATGGCATGACCGGGCCCGGGCGTTTCCTCCGGCGGCGCGGCGGCCGTCGCGGCCTCGGAGGCGACTTCCCGCGCGATATCGTGGCGATAGACCTT
>JAEWAD010000265.1 GCA_023391905.1 Pseudomonadota bacterium
ACCCGAAGCCGCTGAGCCTCGAGGGTCAGGGTAGCGGCACGGTCCAGGCGCGCTACGTCAACGATATCGGCTTCCTCGTCGGCGGCCGTCTGCTGACCCGCAACGTCGATATCGGCGATACGGTCAAGCAAGGCGATCTCCTCGCCACCATTGATCCCGTCGACTTCGAATCGAAGCTGACCTCGGCTCAGTCCGAGGTGAACAATGCACAGGCCGCCCTCAACCAGGCGAGCGGCGAGGAAAGTCGCTTCAAGCAGCTGCTCGCCAATGGGTTCACCTCGCAGGCGCGCTACGATCAGGCGCTGAAGGACCTGCAGGTGGCGCGCGCCGGCCTGATGGGAGCGCAGGCCGATCTGAAGCTGGCCCAGGATCAGCTTGGCTACACGACGCTGAAGGCGCCCACGGATGGCGTGGTGACCCGGGTCGGCGCCAATGTCGGACAGGTCGTGCAGGCCGGCGAGATGGTGGTGCAGCTGTCGAGCTTCGACGCCCGCGACGGTGTGTTCGCCATCTCGGTGCTCAACATCGCGCGGGCAAAGGTGGGCATGAACGTCAAGGTCTGGCTGCAGGCGAAGCCGGATGTCCAGACCACGGGACAGGTCCGCGAGATCGCGCCGAACGCCGATCCGATCACCGGAACCTACACGGTGAAGGTGACGCTCGACGACGCGCCGCCGGAAATGTTCATCGGCGCCGTCGTTGTCGGCGAGGTCAATTTCCAGGGCGACATCGTCGTCACGCTGCCGTCGACCGCCATCCTGCAGACCGGCGACACGCCGGCGGTCTGGGTCGTGTCCGGGCCGGACAACACGGTCAAGAAGGTGCCGATCACGGTCGGCCAGTACGACGCCAAGACGGTGACGGTGAAGGGCGGGCTGCAGGCCGGTGATCGGGTCGTGGTCGCCGGCGTGAATTCGCTCGCCGAGGGTCAGAAGGTCGCCATCGATCGGGCCGGTTCGTAATGATGGGCGGCGTCAATCTCTCGGAATGGGCGATCAACCACAAGACGCTCGTCACCTTCTTCATGGTGCTCTGCCTGCTGGCGGGCGTGAAGTCCTACATGAGCCTCGGACGCGAAGAGGATCCCGACTTCGCCGTCCAGACCATGCTGGTGCAGGTCAACTGGCCCGGCGCGACCACCGAAGACACGATCGCGCAGATCACCGAGCGGCTCGAGAAGAAGCTGCGCGAGACACCGAACATCGACTACATCAATTCCTATACGACGCCCGGGCAGGCGGTCATCTATGTCAACCTTCTGCAGTCGACGCCGCCGGAGCAGATCCCGTTCATCTGGTACGAGGTGCGCAAGAAGGTCTACGACATCCGTCAGAACTTCCCGCAGGGCATCCAGGGGCCGTTCTTCAACGACGAGTTCGGCGACGTCTTCGGCGTTGTCTACGGCCTGACCTATGACGGCTTCACGCAGCGCCAGGTGCGCGATTTCGCCGAGCAGGCGAAGGTGGCGTTCCAGAACGGCAGCGACGTCGCCAAGGTGACGATGTTCGGCCAGCAGGACCAGAAGTTCTACCTGTCCTTCTCGCCGCAGAAGCTCGCCGCGCTCGGGCTCGACCTGAACAGCGTGCTGGATTCGATCGCCGACCAGAACGCCCTCGTTCCCTCCGGCGTGGTCAACACGGCGGACGAGAACATCCTGGTCAACGTCACGGGCGGCTTCCTCACCAAGGAGAGCCTCGAGGCGGTCAATCTCTTCATCAACGACCGCTTTTTCAAGCTGACGACCATCGCGACGGTCGAGGAAGGCTACGTCGACCCGCCGACGAAGATGTTCCGGGTCAACGGCAAGCCGGCGATCGGGCTCGGCATGTCGATGAAGGCGGGCGGCAACAATCTCGATTTCGGCCTGGGACTGGCCAAGATCGCGGCGCAGCTGCAGCAGGAATTTCCGATCGGCATCGACGTGGTGCTGGTCTCGGATCAGCCCGAGGTGGTCAAGCACTCGATCGCCGGCTTCACCGACGCGCTGCTCGAGGCGCTGATCATCGTGCTCGCCGTCAGCTTCCTGAGCCTCGGCCTGCGCGCGGGCCTCGTGGTGGCGCTGTCGATCCCGCTCGTGCTCTCGATCGTCTTCATCGGCATGGAGCTCGCCGGCATCAGCCTGCAGCGCATCTCGCTCGGCGCCCTGATCATTGCGCTCGGCCTGCTCGTCGACGACGCGATGATCACCATCGAGATGATGATCTCGAAGATCGAGGAGGGCTACGAGAAGGCCAAGGCGGCGACCTTCGCCTATGTGACGACGGCGTTTCCGATGCTGACCGGCACGTTGGTCACGATCCTCGGCTTCTTCCCGATCGGCTTCGCCGAGAGCAATACCGGCCAATATTGCTTCTCGCTGTTCGCCGTCATTGCGATGGCGCTGACCTCGTCCTGGTTCGTCGCCGTCGTCTTCGCGCCGGTCATCGGCGTCGCCGTTCTGCCCGACAAGATCGTCAAGAAGCACAAGGAAGGCGCCCGCGAATATGGCCGGGTGACCACCTTCTACAAGCATCTCCTGCTGGCCTGCATGCGGCTGCGCTACATCACCATCGCCATCGCGGTCGGTCTGCTGGTGCTGGCGCTCTATGGTCAGCAATTCGTGCAGCGTCAGTTCTTCCCGTCTTCCGACCGGCCGGAGCTGCTCGTCACCGTCAACATGCCGACTTCGTCCTCGATCTTCGCGACCGAGGATGTCATCACCCGCATCCAGACGCTGATCGACGGCGATCCCGATATCGAGCGCTACTCGAACTACATCGGCGGCGGCGCCATCCGCTTCTACCTGCCGCTGGCTGTTCTGAGCGACAATCCCTTCGTCGGCCAGTTCGTCATCGTCAACAAGGGGCTGGAGGAGCGCGAGCGGGTCAAGGCGAAGCTGGTGGCGGCCCTGCCGGAGACGGCGCCGGAGGCGACGACCTTCGTGCAGGACCTGGAACTGGGGCCGCCGGTCGGCTGGCCGATCCAGTACCGCGTCACCGGCAACACGCCGGACGAAGCGCGCAAGTTCGCGGACCAGCTGGTCGGCGTGATGAACGCGTCCGGCCTGGCCCGTGACATCAACTTCGACTGGAGCGTCAAGAACAAGACGCTGCGGATCGTCGTCGACCAGGATGCGGCCCGCAGGGTCGGCCTGAGCTCCAAGACCATGTCGCAGGCGCTGCAGACGGTGCTTTCCGGCACCACGATCACGCAGCTCCGCGACTCGATCTACCTGATCGACGTGGTGGCGCGCGCCGATGACAGCACCCGCGCCTCGATCGAGGGCGTTCGCAACCTGCAGATCAGCCTGCCCAACGGCCATTCCGTGCCGCTGCGCGAGGTGGCCTCGATCAACTATGTGCTGGACGAAGGGTATGTCGGCATGCGCGACGGCGTGCCGACCATGACCGTGCAGGCCAACATGATGCCGGGCCTGCAGGCGGCGACCGTGTATCAGCGGCTGCAGCCCGAGATCGACAAGATCCGCGGCTCGCTTCCGTTCGGCGCGGCGATCGTCGACGGCGGCACGGTCGAGAAGAGCGCGCAGAGCAACGCCGCGCTGATGGCGCAGGTGCCGATCATGGTCGGCATGATGCTGATCGTGCTGATGGTGCAGCTGCAGAGCGTGTCGCGGCTGCTGATGGTGATCAGCGTGGCGCCGCTCGGCCTGATCGGCGTGGTGGCGGCGCTTCTGTTCACCGACACGCCGATGGGCTTCGTCGCGACGCTCGGCATCATCGCGCTGGCCGGCATGATCATCCGCAACTCGGTGATTCTGATCGACCAGATCGAGCACACCCGCAAGGCCGGCGAGGACGCCTGGGAGGCGGTGATCGAGGCGGCGCAGCATCGCTTCCGGCCGATCATGCTGACCGCTTCGGCGGCGATTCTCGGCATGATCCCGATCATGAGCGACGTGTTCTGGGGGCCGATGGCCTATGCCATCGTCGGCGGCCTCGCCGGCGCGACGCTGCTCACGCTCCTGTTCCTGCCGGCGCTCTACGTCACCTGCCTCCGCATCCGGGAGCCGACTTCGCGCGATCCCGATCCCGCGCGCTCGCGCGAGCCGGAGGCGGTGCCGGCGCAGTGATCCGATGGTTGCGCACTTGAAGGCGGAGGGCGCACGATGGATAAGGAGCCATCGGATCAGCAGGTAGGATCACATGGACGTTCTGGAACTCCTCGGCGGGCTGCACAATGCCCTGCAGCCGGGTGCCACGGTCGGCGACACGGAGAATTGGCGCGAGACCTTCGCGGTCATTCGCCGCGAGGTGGAGGCGGATCCCGCCATGGACAAGTATGACCGCGAGACGCTCGACGTGATCGCCGGCAAGCTCGACGTGCTGATCGCCGAGCTCGAGGCCGGCAAGGCCGAGCCCGATTTCACGCCGGCGCGCACCTGGGTGGCGGCGCTCGGCACGGCTATCCACCGCCGTCGCAGCTGAAGGGCAGGGCGGCCGGGAACTCGCGGAATATCTGCACATTGGACAAAGGGTGAATTGCCTTAGACCCCGTCCCGGCTACTCTGGATCTCATGAAAAGCGTCCGCATTCTCTCCTACAACGTCCACGCCTGCGTCGGCATCGACAAGCAGATGTCGCCCGAGCGCATCGCCAACGTCATCGAGAGCTGCGAGCCCGACATCGTCGCGCTGCAGGAGATCGATGTCGGGCGACCGCGCAGCGGCCGGATCGACCAGGCGCGGATGCTGGCCGAGCTGCTTGGCATGGACGTGCACTTCCATCCGTCGACCAAGATCGGTCCGGACGAGCATTACGGCGACGCCATCCTGACGGCGCTGCCCTATTCGATGCGCAAGATGGGCGTGCTGCCGGGCTTCCACGACCGCATCAAGGTCGAGCCGCGCGGCGCGCTCTGGGCCTCGGTCGATGTCGGCGGCGTCGCGGTGCAGGTGGTCAACACCCATCTCGGCGTCTGGCCGCACGAGCAGATGCTGCAGCTCTCGACGCTGCTCGGGCCCGAGTGGCTCGGCCATCCCGATTGCCGCGACCCGGTGGTCTTCCTGGGTGATTTCAACGCGCCGCCCGGGCTTGCCCCGTATCGCCGGCTCGCCTCCGAATTCGTCGACGTGCAGAAGGCCTGGGGCGAGCGCAAGGCCAAGCCGACCTTCCCGGGCCGGCTGCCGGCGCTGCGGATCGACCATGTCTGGCTCCGGGGCCAGGCGCGGATCCGCAATGTCGAGGTGGTCCGGACGCCGCTCGCGCGCGTCGCGTCCGATCATCTGCCGCTGGTCGTCGATCTCGACTTCGGTGCGCACGCGGCGACGGGCGCGCACAAGGCGCGCGCCGGCGCGAGCGATACCGGCATGCTAACGAACGGCTAACGCGATGGTGCGCCGTTAACCCTTGCTGTGGTCCCTGTGAGCGCTCCAGCGCAGCCACCGCCAACGTGGCACCAGCTGCGGCTCGACCGGCCCGTCGTCGCGGCTGCCCGGCGTGCGCAGGCAGCAGAGATCGGCGACGAGATCGTCGAAACGCGAGATTTCGGAGCGGTTCATGCGCGAGAGCATCATCGCTCCCGCCGCGAAGCTCGATCCGAAATGGAGCGTGCGCGTGCTCAGGGACGGCTTGGCAACCGACTTAGCCATTGGACACCTCCCCACGGCTCGATGCGCTCTGGAGTAACGCGTGTTACCGGGCGCAGTTCCTTAGCCGAGGATTTTTGACGGGCGCATCTTAGATCAGATTTCGATCTTGTGAAGATTCATCTCTTGATTCCGATCGGGAATCTTCTAGCTGAAGCCGCGAATCATCCCCTATGGCAGACGCAGGATCCGGCATGCCGCGCCCGTCGATTCCGCTTGGGCATGCGGCGGCCGCACGATCAGGCAGATCGCCTGCGCGAAGGTCGACAGCATCGAGCTGTCCTGCCGCGGCAGCGGCGTCGCGATCCGGCGCCCGTCGGGGAGGTCGACCAGGCTGGCGCGGATATAATCCTGCCGCCGGTCGTTTTCGCGGACGGGACCGCCGAGTTCCGCCGCCTCGGTCTCGTCGACCAGCTCCAGCCCGAGAAGGGTTCGGAGCAGCGGCTTCAGGAAAAGCAGCGCGCAGACGAGGCTGGAAACCGGGTTGCCGGGCAGGCCGAGAACCCGCGTCTCGCCGATCCGCCCGAACATCAGCGGCTTGCCCGGCCGCATGGCGATCTTCCAGAAATCCAGCGCCATGCCGCGGGAGATCAACACTTCGCGGGCGATGTCGTGTTCGCCGACCGAGGCGCCGCCGAGCGTCACCAGCACGTCGACCTCCGCCGTGACGGCGCGATCGATGGCGGCGGCGAGCGCTTCGCGGTCGTCCGGCACGATGCCGAGGTCGATGGCCTTGCCGCCGAGTTGCTCGACCAGCGCGGCGACGCCGAAGCTGTTCGACGCGACGATCTGGTTCGGGCCCAGCTCGGACCCGGGCGGAACCAGTTCGTCACCGGTCGCGATGATGGCGACGCGCGGGCGCGAGCGCACCGGGACCGAGGCATGGTTGAGCGCGGCGGCGAGCGAGAGCTGGCGCATGCCGAGTTGCATCCCGGCCGCGAGCAGTTCCTGGCCTTCGACGAAGTCCAGTCCGCGCAAGCGCACATGCTGGCCCGGCTTGACGGCTTCCGTGGCGGCGATCCGGCCGTCCGGCTCGATCCGAGCATCCTCCTGCAACAGGATCGAATCCGTCCCGTCCGGCAAGGGCGCTCCGGTGAAGATGCGTACGGTTTCGCCGGCCCCGACCGTGCCCTCGAAGGCATGGCCGGCCGGAACCGCGCCGATCTGCGTCAGCCGGGCCGGCAACGCCGCGACGTCGGCGGCGCGGACCGCGTAGCCGTCCATCGCCGAGACGTCGAAGGGGGGCTGGGTGCGCAGCGCGGCGAGTGGCGCCGCCAGGATGCGGTTCAGGGCGCTCGCTAGCGGCACCATTTCGGAGATGGTCGGCCGCGCGTCCTCCACGATGCGGCGGATGGCGTCCTCGACCGGGAGCAGCGCGTCCGCCATCAGGCGACCTGCCAGTCGCCGGAGCGGCCGCCGGTCTTCTCCAGGAGGCGGATGCCGCCGATCGTCATGCCGCGATCGACGGCCTTGGCCATGTCGTAGATGGTGAGGCAGGCGACCGAGACGGCTGTCAGCGCCTCCATCTCGACGCCGGTGCGCTCCGCCACCTTGGTCGTCGCGCGGATGCGCAGGCCGGGCAGGGCAGTGTCGAATTCGACGTCGATGGTCACCTTGGACAGCATGATCGGATGGCAGAGCGGGATCAGCTCATGCGTCTTCTTGGCCGCCATGATGCCGGCGATGCGCGCGGTCGCCACGACGTCACCCTTGGCGGCGCTGCCCGTCCGGATCAGCTCGAGCGTCGCCGGCTGCATGGTCACGGTGCCCTCGGCGACGGCCGTCCGCGTGGTGACGTTCTTCTCGGAGACATCGACCATGTGCGCGGCGCCGGTCTCGTCGAGATGGGTGAGGCGAGGGGACATCAGGCAATCTCCTTGCGCATGAACACGCGCCGTTCGACCGGAAGGCCCGAGAGGCGCTCGGCCGCATGCAGCAGATGAAAGGCCGGCGTCCAGTCGTCGGGCAGGACCTCGACGAAACCGAGCCGTTCATAATAGGGCCGATTCCACGGGACATCGCGGAAAGTCGCGAGCGTCAGGGATGATGCTTCCCGCGCGCGCGCTTCCTCGGCGATCGACGAAATCAACCGCTTGCCGATGCCGCGTCCGCCCCAGGCGGTGGCAACCGACAGCTCGTAGACATGGAAGGCCTCGTCCAGCCTGCCGGCCAGCAGGAAACCGACCGGACGATCCACTTCGTCGACCGCGCAGAGCGCGATGCCATGCCTGGAGATCGCGGCAAGGAAGGCCTCGCTGGTCGGTTCGTTGTCGGCGATCTCCGCGAGCCCGACCGAGCGAAAGCGTTCGCCGGCGTCGCGCTCGACGGCGCGCAGCTGTTCGGCTTCATCCGGTCGCGCGAATCGAATCCCGACCTCCATGGTCAGGCGACGACGCGACCCAGAAGATGCGCGGTCGCGGCCGCGACGTCTTCCTGCCGCATCAGGCTCTCGCCGACGAGATAAGTGTCGATCCGAACGTCGCGCAGGCGGGAGATGTCGGCCGGCGTGAAGATGCCGCTCTCGCCCACCAGAATGCGATCCGCCGGCACCATGGGAGCCAGACGTTCCGACGTTTCCAGCGAGACCTCGAAGGTGCGCAGGTTGCGGTTGTTGATGCCGACGAGCGGAGACTTGAGCTTCAGCGCACGCTCCAGCTCTGCCTCGTCATGCACCTCGATCAGGACGTCCATTCCGAGCTCGAGCGCAGCGTCTTCCAGCGACACGGCGACCTCGTCCGAGACGCCGGCCATGATGATCAGGATGCAGTCGGCGCCCCAGGCGCGCGCCTCGTAGACCTGGTAGTCCTCGTAGAGGAAGTCCTTGCGCAGTGCCGGCAGATCGACGGCCTCGCGGGCGGCGACCAGGTAGTCGGGCGAGCCCTGGAAATAGGGC
>JAEWAD010000304.1 GCA_023391905.1 Pseudomonadota bacterium
AGGTAGGGCCGCCGGAGCGGTACCGAACGCTTGACGATCCGGTCGGTGACCCGGGCGACGGTGGCGTCGAGCGACATGGCTGCCTCCCCCTAGTCGGCGTAGTGCACGGTGACCGGCGCCGGCGCCATCAGCACCGCCCGGACCGGCGCGACGGCGAACACGCCGGCGAGCCAAAGCGCCGCGCGCGACGCGCCGGCAATGCCGCCGGGATCGACGATGCCGGCGAAATTCGCCACCATGCCGGCGCCGGCCGTGCCGAAGGCGATGGCGAAGAGCTGCACCGTCGTCATGCCGCCCGTGGCGAGATCCTGTTCGGTCGGCGGCGCGAAGCGGTAGACCCGCGTCACCAGGCTCGGCCAGGCTACGCCGATGCCGAAGCCGACCAGAACCAGCCCGACGCAGAGCGCGGCCAGAAGGCGGAGATCGCCAGCGCCGTGCACCGGCATGAAGAGCGCGAACAGCACCAGGCCGACCAGCACCATCAGCGGCCCGGCGACCAGCAGGCGCCCGCCATGCGCCTCCTGCCAGCGCGCGCTCGAAAGCGACCCGGCCGTCCAGCCGATCGACATCAGCGCCGCCAGCGCGCCGGCGAAGAGCGGCGACTGGCCATGCAGGACCTGAAGCAGGTACGGCACGAAGACCTCCGGCTGCATCCCGAGCATCAGTAACGCGATCGTCAAATAGACCGCGCCGAGCGGCGTCGCGAGGCTGAACGAGCCCACCGGCAGCAGCCGCGCCGTCGCCCGCGACTCGACGAGCGCTATCAGCCCGATCAACACCAGCGCAGCGGCGAGGCCGGCGAGATTCCAGGCCAGGCTCGTCGCGAGGCTGCCGGCCGAAACGGCCAGCACGGCGGCCGTCAGCAACACCAGCTGCGGCAGCGCGATCGCCGATCGCTCGTCACGATCCGGGCTGCGGCGCGGCAGCATGGCGAGTGCAATCGCCGCGAATAGCAGCGCCACCGGCACCAGCGACCAGAAGGCGGCGCGCCAGGCGCCATATTCAGCAAAGAGGCCGCCGATCGCCGGCCCGATCAGCGCGGCGATGCCGAACATCGCCGAGACCAGGCCGATGGCGCGGCCCCAGAGCCGCGCCGGCAGCACCAGCCGCGTCAGGCCATAGGCCAGCGCATAGAGAAAGCCGCCGCCGAGCCCCTGCACGCTGCGCCCGACCAGCATCACCGGCATGGAGGGCGCGAACGCGCAGACCAGCGTGCCGCCGGCGAAGATCAGCGTCGCCGCCACATAGGCGCCGCGCGGCCCGGCCGATTGCAGCAGGCGCGCCGTCAGCGCGGCGCCGAGGATCGACGCCACGACGAACAGGGTCGTGGTCCAGGCATAGAAATCGAGACCGCCGATCTCGGCCACCACGGTCGGCATCACCGTCGTCGCGATATAGATGTTGACGGCATGCAGCGTGACGCCGCCGGCCAGCGCCAGTGCGTAGACACCATTGCGCCCGCCGAGCAGCTCGCCCCATCCGGCCGGGGCGGCGGCCGGCGCCACCACCACGAGCGCATTGCCCGCCGCCTCGAACAGGCGCGGATCTTCCAGGTCTTCCTTCATATCGGCACTCCATCAGGCGATCGAACGTCGCCAGCCGACTCGGCTTATAGAACCTCAAGCATGATTGAGGTCAAGCGCCCTGCCCCGCCCCCCGGAAGCTCCGGTGACCCGGATCCCGATCAGGGTCGCGGCACCAGCCGGCGCGGCCCCGATCCGTCCGCGCCCAGCGCATCGTCCGGATTGCGCAAGGGACATTCATCCAGCGACAGGCAACCGCAGCCGATGCAGCTCGAGATCTGGTCGCGCAGCTGCATCAGCGCGATGATGCGCGCTTCCAGCATGTCCTTCCAGGCTTCGGTGAAATGTCTCCAGTCGCGGGCGTTCGGAACGTGGTCATGCGGCAGGCCGGCCAGAGCCTCGCGGATGGTGGCGAGCGGGATGCCGGCGCGCTGGGCGATGCGGATGATGGCGATCCGGCGCAGCACGGCACGGTGATAGCGACGCTGGTTGCCCGCCGTGCGCCAGCCGGCGATCAACTCCTTCGCCTCGTAGAAATGCACGGTCGAGACGGCGATGCCGCTGCGCCGCGCCACGTCGCCGACCGTCAGGACGTCGCTCTGGCTGCCCATGGGAACCTCGATATTGATCAAGGTATTGTGGGCCAAGGCCACCACGCCGGCAAGCTCGGCGGAAGACGCGCGCCCCTATTCCGCCCCTACCCCGCCAGCATCGCGAGGCGGTCGATCTGGCCGACGAACTCCCGCCTCGCCACCGGCTCGGCAAGGCCGCGCGGCAGGTAGACGTGGCGCGCAAGAAAATGTCCGGTCAGCCGGAACGCATCGCGCAACTCCCCGGGTCCGCCATTCGACGGCCCCCCGGTGAGAAACGGCGCAAGCGGCAGCAGGCGATCCTCATAGCCGACCGCCCCCGCCCGGCTGACGGCCCGACCCGATTTCGGCGAGACATAGGCGAGCTCATCGCGCGCGCCCGTCGCGGCGCAGGCGGACAATTCAAGGCCGTAGCCGAGCTCCTCGAGCAGCACGAGCTCGAAGCGGGCGATGAAGGCGCCGAGATCGAGGAGTTGCGGATGATCCGCCGCAGCGACGAGATCGAGGACGGATTCCACGGCCGAATGGAGCGCCGGATGCGGCTCGCGCTCGGCAAGCAGGCGCAGATGCCCGGTCAGCGTCTGTAGCGCAAAGATCGTGCCGGGATCGCCGATCAAACGCGCCGCGCGACTGACCAGCGGCTCAACGGTGAAGAGACCGAGATGATCGTCGAGCCGGGCACGCCAGGTGACGGCGACGCTGTTGCCCGGCTGCAGGACGGCGGCAAGCCGGCGCGACCGGCCGCCACGCACCAATCCGAGATGCCGCCCGCGGACAGGCGTCATCACCTCGAGCACGACGCTCGTCTCGCCATGCAGGCGCACGCCCAGCACCAGGCCCTGATCGGTCCATTCCATCGGCGCATTCTAGCGGGTGCGAGGCGAAGATTCATCCGGGGCGATTGGTAGAGCCCGGGGAACTACGCCCGATCCGATCGAGCCGACGGGGTCGTGCCGCGAACGTCCGGCCCGCGTCGTCCGCTAAATCCAAAAACGAAAAGGCCCCGCGGG
>JAEWAD010000419.1 GCA_023391905.1 Pseudomonadota bacterium
GCGCTGTCGATCGCGGCGCGCAGCGGCCGAACCCAGGCGTCGAGCACGCGTCCGGCAGCCTCGTCGCCCTTGGCCGCGCGGCGGATCACCTCGTCGATGGCGGTGCCCGGCGGCAGCCCCGCCTCGAGCACGTGGCGGGCGAAGGCGGTTCCGGAGCTCGTCGTCTCGACGCAGCCGCGCCGGCCGCAGACGCAAGGGGCGCCGTTGACGTCGACGGTGATGTGGCCGAGCTGGCCGGCCGTGCCGCGGCCGCGCATGATCTGGCCTTCCTGGACGATGGCGCCGCCGATTCCGGTGCCGATCGTGAACATGACAACGTTCTCGCGGCCGCGTGCGGCGCCGACGGCGATCTCGGCGACCAGCGCCATGTTGCAGTCATTGTCGATGGCGACCGGCTTGCCGACCGCGCCCTCGACCCGCTCGGCGAGCGCCGTGCCGGCGAGGTTCAGATAGCCGCCGGAGAGCACGGCGCGTCGCCTCGCGTCGACCCGGCCGGGCACGCCGATGCCGATCGCCGTCACCTCCGGCCGGTCGAGCTGGCGCACCAGTTCGACGATCCGCCGCACGGCGGCGTCCGCCTCGCGGTCGATGCGCTCGGAGACGCGCTCAAGGATCGCGCCGGCGCCGGATACCCGCGCCGCCCGGAGATTGGTACCGCCGATATCGATGCCGATGGCCGAAGACGTATCGAGCATGGTGCACGGCTCCCGCGCGGTTGAGGTCAGGCCGCCTTCTGCGCGCCGGCCGCATAACGCTGCAGCACGGCCTGGATCTGGCGCAGCCGCGGCACGGCGATCGTCGTCAGCCGCTCGCGCTGCACGTCGCGGTCGAGATGGATGCAGTCCTTCCAGAGCGCGCGTCCGGCGATCACGCCCGAGGCGCCATTCTGCATGGCGATCTCGACCTGGCCGAGAAAGGTCTCGTGGTCGACGCCGGCGGAGAGCACCGCCCACGGCACCTCGCCGGCCATGGCGGAGATCTTCGCGCAGGATTCGGCCGTACCGGGATAGGGCAGCTTCAGCACCTTGGCGCCGAGCCCGAGCGAGATGCGGGTGCCCTCCTCGATCAGCCACGGCGTCTTCGCCTTGTAATCTTCCTTGCTCTCGCCCTCGAGCTGGTAGGTCAGGAACTCGACGACGAGCAGCAGGTCCTCGCGGGCGAAATCGGCGATCACCTGGCGCAGGATCTCGATGTTCGCCGTGTTGGCGCCGGCGTGGTCGGCGCGCAGATAGACCATGATCTTGCCACCGGTACCGCCGAGCTCGCGCACGCGGCGGGCGTTGATGCCGGGCACCAGCTTGGAGAGGCGGTAGCCTTCCGGCGAGGTATCCCAGCCCGAGGCGTCGAGGCCGATCAGGAGCGCGGTATCGCGCGCCAGCGCGCCGTTCTCGATCACATGCGGCACGGCACAGACAGGATCGAGCAGGACGCAGGACGCCTCGTTGGCGAGATAGCGGGTGATGTCGGCCTTGGTGTCGCCGAGGATGTCGTTGCCGATCTTCGCCTGCTCCTCCGGATCGCTGGCGAGGATGGTGCGCATGCCGCCGCGCTGGTCGCAGGCGATCACCATCATGGCGCCGTCGCGGCCGCAGATCTGCTGGTAGCCCCGGAATTCCGAAGTCGACATTCTGGTCATGCTGCAATGGTCCGATCTATCGCCGGACGAGCCGGCCTTGGCGAAATCATCGAGCTACCGGGGGCGATCATAGCAGATCCGATCGCCGGATCCGTATCGCGCCATCGTCGCCGCACCATGGACCGCCCTTGCCGGAATGGATTATTCACGGAGGAGAGAACGGCTTGGGCCGCGCGTTTCCGGTGGCTCCCTCAGGCTGATGTATGTATGCATGTAACATCTTTCAGAAAGGAATTTCAAGCTGTCCTCCAAGCCGATCCCTTCGTCGTCCCAGGACGCCGCTGCGAGCCGCGCGATGCTGCACACGGTCGCCAAGCTGCACTACGAGGCGGACCTCTCGCAGGTCGAGATCGCGCGCCGGCTGAACGTCTCGGCGCCGACGATCTCGCGCCTGCTGCGACGGGCGCGCGAGGAAGGCATCGTGCGGATCGAGATCCCGGACATCGAGACGCCGGAGGAACTGAACCAGCGCCTGGTGCAAAAGCTCGGCCTGAAGCATGCGGCCGTGGTCGACGCCCCCGAGGCCAATCTTCTCGCGGCGCTCGCCGGCCCCGTCGGCCAGATGCTGCGCGAGGCCGGGCTTCGGCGCGACAGCGTGCTGGCGATCGGCTGGGGCCGTGCCGTGCGCGCCGTGATCGAGGCCGGCCTGCCGGAGATCGAGGGCGTCGTCACCGTGCCGGCGACGGGCGGCATGCAGCAATCGGCGCCGCATTTCCAGATCAACGAATTCGTCCGCCTCGCCGCCGAGCAGCTCAGGGGCACGCCGCGCTTCATCCACGCGCCCTACCTGCCCTCGCCGGAATCCCGCGACGCCTTCCTTGGTGATCCGATCATCCATGAGAATGTCGCGCTCTGGGAACGGCTCGACGCGGCGCTGGTCGGCATCGGCCTCACCCACACCGCCGAGGGCGCCTCGACGCCGCACGAGCAGGCGCTGGCGCATGCGGCGGGCGACGTTGTGCGGCACTATTTCGACGTCGACGGAAAACTCGTGCCCTGGGAAGGCGAAAGCCGGCTGATCGCCGTCACGCCGGAGCAGTTGCGCGCGACGCCGCTCGTCATCGGCGTCGCCGTTTCGACGCGCAAGGTCCCCGCCATCCGGGGCGCCATCCGCGCCGGCCTCGTCAATGCGCTGGTCACCGACGTGCGCACCGCGCAGGCGGTGCTGGAGGGCGTCTAGGCACCCTCCAGAAGCTGCATCAGCCGCCCACCATGAGCTTGACGATCTCGTCATGGTTGGTCTCGGCGATCTTGCGTTCGCCGGCCAGCGCGCCGCGCCGGAGGACGACGATGCGGTCGGCGACGGCGAAGATGTCCTGCAGGTTGTGCGAGATGAAGATGATCGCCCGCCCCTGCGCCTTCAGGTTCTGGATCAGCGAGACCACCTTGCGCTGCTCGGGCACGCCGCGCGCCGCCGTCGGCTCGTCCATGCTCAGCACCCGCGCATTCCAGTAGATCGCCCGCCCGATCGCGACCGCCTGGCGCTGGCCGCCGGAGAAGCGACCCACCGGCGCGTCGAGCCGGTTCACGTGGAAGTCGAGCCGCGCCATCGTCTCCTTGGCGGCCTTCGCCATCGCCGGCCGGTCGAGCACGGGGATGAAGCCGAGGACGCGCTTCATCGGCTCGCGGCCGAGGAAGATGTTGGCGCCGATCGACAGATTATCGGCAAGCGCGAGGTCCTGGTAGATCGTCTCGATGCCGTGCGCCCGCGCCGCCTCCGGCGTTGCGAAATGCACGGTCTCGCCGGCGAAGCGGATCTCGCCGCCGTCCGGACCATGCACGCCCGAGATCGTCTTGATCAGGGTCGACTTGCCGGCGCCGTTGTCGCCGGCGAGCGCCACGACCTCGCCCGGATAGAGCGACATCGACACGCCCTTCAGGGCTTCGACGCCGCCGAAGCGCTTGGAGACGGAGCGGACGTCGAGGATCGGCTCGACGGCGTGCGGCTGGGATTGTGTCTGAGCTTGCAAGGACATCACTAGCGATCCCCACCGAGCTTGCGCTGCGTCTGGTCGACGAGCACCGAGATGATGATGACGACGCCGACGGCGACGAACTGCCAGAACGGCTCGACATTGATGAAGACGAGCCCGTACTGGATGACGGCGATGACCAGCGCGCCGGCGACCGTGCCCAGGATGGTGCCGGAACCGCCGAACAGGCTGGCGCCGCCGATCACCACCGCGGCGATCGAATCGAGCAGCAACGGCTCGCCCGCCTGCGCGGCGCCTGCCGTGAAGCGCGCGGCGTAGAGGACGCCGCCGAGGCCGGCGCAGAAGGCCGAGAGCAGATAGAGCCGGCGGATGTGGCGTGGCACGTTGATGCCGGAGCGGATCGCCGCCTGCTCGTTGGCGCCGATGGCGTAGGTGTGCTGGCCGAAGCGCGTCTGCGACAGCAGGTAGTGCATCAGCAGGACGAAGAGCACGGTGATGATCACGACAACAGGCACGCCGAACAGGCGACCATTGCCGAGCGAGGCGAACCAGGCGTTGGCGACCGGGACGGTGGTGCCGCCGGCGAGCAGGAAGGCGACGCCGCGCGCCACGCCGAACATGCCGAGCGTGCCGATGAAGGGCGGCACCTTCAGCTTCGAGATCAGGAAGCCGTTGACGTAGCCAGGCCCGAGCGCGACCACGAGGCCGGCCAGGATGCCTACCAGCATCGCCGCGAAGGGCGGCAGCGAATGGCCGGCGAGATTGGTGGCATGCGCCGCGATGACGGCGGAGAGGCCCATGATGAAGCCGACCGAGAGGTCGATGCCGCCGGAAATGATGACGAAGGTCGATCCCAGCGCCAGCAGCAGCGGCGCGACGGCGAAAATCGCGATCGACTGGGCGTTATAGGCCGAGAACAGGAAGGTCTGACCGTAGCTGATGCGCGACCAGGTCTCGAAGAAGATCAAGAGCAGGGCGAGGAACAGCCAGGCGCGCAGGGCCGCAATGCGAACGATCAGCTGACGTGACCGGGACTGGGTGGGGTCCGCGCGCGATTCCGTAGACGTATGGGCGGACATGCGCCACTCCGTAACAGGTATCGAACTGAAGGGAGACGCCGCCGGACCGCTGGCCCGACGGCGCCGGCGGCTCAATCCTTGTAGATGAACTGCGCGATCTCGGGCTTGTCGATGTTGTCCTTGTCCATGACGGTGAAGCCGGTGCCGATCGCCACCGGGATCGACTGGCCGTTCAGATGGGCAAAGGCCGAGATGAGGCCGTAATAGCCGATTTCGGCCGGATGCTGGGCAATCGCGATATCGATCAGTCCGGTCTTGATGTTGTCGACGATCGTGGGCGGCGCGTCGAAGGCGACGACCTTGACCTTGCCGCTCTGGCCGGCCTGCTGCACGCCATTGGCGGCACCGATGGCCGAGAACAGGTTGGCGCCGAAGAGGCCGGCGAGATCCGGGTTGCGGGCGAAGACGGCCTGCAGCTGGGAAGCGGCCTTGTTCGAGTCGTTGTCGTTGAACTGGGTCTCGAGAACCTCGATGTTCGGGTAGTTGGCCATCTCGGCCTTGAAGCCTTCCTCACGCTGGTCGGTCGTCGAGACGCCCGGCTTCACGTTCGAGACATAGACCTTGCCCTTCTCGCCGATCGACTTGGCCAGCGCGCGCGCCGCGATGCGGCCGCCGAGGACGTTGTCGGAAGCGATGTAGGAGAGCGGGAAGTCGGCATCGCCGGCGCCGGTCTGGTAGTTGCCGGTGCCGATGAAGGTGTCGACGGTGATGACCGGGATACCGGCCGCATGCGCCTTCTTCAGCGGCTCGACCAGCTGCACCTTGTCGGTCGGGGCGATCAGGATCGCGTCCGGCTTGCGGGCGATGATGGCGTCGAGAACCGGCACCTGCAGGACCGAGTTGAACTCGGGCGCGCCCTGGAAGACGAGCTCGGCGCCGACGGCCTGGGCAGCCGCCTCGGCGCCCTTGCGCATGGTGATGTAGAAGCCGTCCGTCGTGATCCCGGGGATCAGCGCGATGGTGGGCTTCTTGTCCTGAGCCTGCGCCACGGCGCCGGTCATGACGGTCGCTCCGACGGCCAATGCCGCCAGTGCCTTGACGATATTCTTCATGGCGTTCCCTCGTTCTGCTTTGGAAGTGTTGCCTGGCAACGACGTTCACCCGTCGCAGCCCTTCTCCGGGGCCGCCCTGACGGATGCTCTCGATCCCGGCGGACTCGAGCCGCCGCCGTGACCGTGATCCGGTGCCGGCGCGTCATCCGCGCCGGAATTCACATCGTGATGAGGCCGAGTACCGGACAAGCAATATCGTCAGCAAATAGACTATGGATCCGGAAATAGACCATCGATCATCGCCGGCATCGCCGACAATGACTTTCTCTATTCAGATCATCTGGCTAACGACCCTGCCGGGCCAAGCCCTCCCCTTCATTCTTATTGACCGGAGCCTAGATGGGCACCCCAACAAGGTCAATGCGATATTTTACGTAAGTCAAGTTTGCTATCACGCCTCTACGGCAGGGACCGAACAAACCGATCAGATGTCCTGGTTCTGCGGCAGGATGACGAGATCGCGGATGGTGACATTGGCCGGACGGGTCAGCATGAACAGCACCGCATCGGCGACATCCTCCGACAGCAGCCCCTCCCGCGCCGCGGCCTTCGCGGCGATCGCAGCCGGATCGGAATAGCCCCAGAGCTCGTTCAGCACGACGCCGGGCGCGATCGCGCCGACCCGGATACCATGCGGCGCCGCCTGCCGGCGCACGCCATGCACGAAGGCCTGAACGGCGTGCTTGGTGGCGCTGTAGACCGGCTCCCAATGCAGCGCCTGATGGCCGGCGATGGAGCTCGTGACGATAATCTCGCCGCTGCCGCGCTCGATCATGCCGGGCAGGACCGCCCGCACGGCGCGGAACACGGCGTTGACGTTGACGCGGATCACCGTGTCGAAGTCGTCAGGATCGGTCTCGACCAGATCGCCGGGCAGATAGAGGCCGGCATTGGCGAGCAGGATGTCGATCTGGCCGAACCGGGCCAGCGTTTCGGCGACGCTCCGCTCGACCTCGGCCGGTTCGGCCAGGTCGGCCGCGATGACCAGCGCCTCGGTATCCGGAAATTCCGCGCGCACGGCCTCGAGGCGCTCGGCCGAACGGCCGACGAGCGCCAGCTTCGCGCCTTCCGCCGCCAGCATGCGCGCCAGCGCGCGGCCGATGCCGGAGCTGGCGCCGGTCACCAGCGCCACCTTGCCCTTGAGATCACGACTCATGCAGACCCTCCCCGGTCGTCGACCCCGACAGCCCGGAAGTGTCCCCGGGTTCCCTGCGGCGCCGTCATGAACGTCTCAGCCTGACGATCCGTCGCGCGTTGGCGCGCGCATGCCTCCCGGATCCCTGGCTCTCCCAACGGCAAGGCTAGCACTGCTTCACATCGCGTCAACTTATAATTTTTCACGCGTAAAGAAGCGTGCTAGCCTTGATGAAATTGGCGCTTGCCCTCGGGCGCGCGCATCCGCAAGAACACGATCCGACCGCGACAGGACGACTCTGCGACGAACCGTGCGGCGCCTCCCCCGGGCCGCAAAGGACCTGAAAGAGCAGAATGACGGACCGCACGATCAAGAACATGGCGGAGTTCTCGGCGCTGAGCGGCATCTCGCGACCGACTGTCTCGAAATATTTCAACGACCCCGACAGCGTCCGCAAGTCGACGCGCGCCCAGATCGAGAAAGCGCTGGCGCAATACGAGTACCGGCCCAACCTGTTCGCGGTGAACCTCAACAAGAAGCGCCCGAAGATCATCGGCGTCATCGTGCCGGACACGGCCGACACCTTCTTCTCGGAACTGGTGCGGCGGATCGAGATCCGCTGCGTCGAGAGCGGCTATCTGGCGATCGTGCTGTCGTCGCGCGGCGACGCGCAGCTCGAGGCCCGCTCGGTCGAGACGCTGCTGTCCCTGAAGATCGCCGGCGCGATCGTCGCGCCGCTCGGCGTGCATTCCGACAGGGCGCTGATGCGCAGCCTCGGCGCGCGCATCCCCATGGTGTTTCTCGATTCGAGCCTCGACGAGGAGACGCCCTTCGTCGGCACGGACAATTTCCAGAGCGTGCCGCTGATCACCGAATATCTCTGCCGCAGTGGCGAGCCGCCGACCTATTTCGACATGCCGGCCGTCAACCACAACGCCTCCGAGCGCAAGCGCGCCTATGTGATGACGATGGAACGCCTCGGCCTCGTGCCGGAGGTGGTCAACGTCACGCCGCACAACGACTGGCGCTTCGAGGACATCGCCTTCGAAGGCGCGCGCCGGATTCTCGAAGGGCCGGGGTTCCCGACCCGCACGATCCTCTGCGCCAACGACCGCTGCGCGGTCGGCGTGATGGCCGCCGCCTATCAGCATGGGCTCCGGATCGGCCGGGAGCCGGGATCGGACATCCGCATCGCCGGCCATGACGACCAGCCGCACAGCCGCTATGGCTGCCCGCCACTGACCACGGTGGCGCAGGATTTCGAACGCCTGGCCGAGGCATCCGTCACCATCCTGCTCGATCGCGTCGAGCGCGAGGATGGCGACGACGCCCGGAAGCCCGAGCAGGTGCGCCTCGAAGGCAAGCTCGTCATGCGGGCATCAGCGTAATATATCGCCCCGCCGGAAACTCTCCCGCTGTTCGCTGTTCTTGAATTCCGCTAGTAGTTGAAGTCACCAACCGAACCTAACCAAGGGGAAGATTGCTGATGAGTGCGGACTTCGGACTGGCCGATATCTTCATGATTTTGTTGGTCACCATCGGCCCCCTGAAGGCGGCCGCCGTCTACGCCAATCTGACGGCGAAATCCGACCGAGCCTTCCAACGCGACGTGGCGTTCAGGACGGTCACGATCGCCGCCATCGTCACCATCGCCTTTGTCTTTTTTGGCCAATTCCTGCTCAGCCTGTTCCACGTCTCGCTGCCGGCGCTGAAGATTGCCGGTGGCCTGATCCTGCTGCTGTACGCGCTCGACATGGTGATCGGCGAACACGGCGGCAGCGAAGGCACGCCGGTCGTGCCGACCCGCGACATCGCCATCTACCCACTCGCCATGCCGCTTATGGCCACGCCGCAGGGCCTGGTCGCGATCACGACGATCGTCGCCGAAACGGAGACGTTCGCCCAGAAGATCGTTATCACCGTGATCATCCTGGTGATCATGGCGATCAACCTCGCCATCCTGCTTTCGGCGGGCAAGCTGCTGCGCGAGGGCGCGGCCGGTGCGTTGATCGTGGCTACCAAAGTCGTCGGCATCCTGCTCGCGGCCCTCGCCATCCAGCTGATGATCTCGGCCGGCAAGGACCTCGGCCTGCTCGCGGCGACGGTCGGCGTCGGCACGCACTAGGGACTGCCACGCATGGCCTTGAACGAAACCAGCGTCGATGTGCCGCCCGAGACGGCTCCCCAGCCGTCTCCTGCGGCAGAGCCTGCCAAGACCGAGACGCCCCAGCCCGCGTCGCCTCAGCCGCCGCGCAATCCGCTGCGCCGGATCGCGCTGATCGTCGCCGGACTGACGCTGGCCCTCTTTCTGCTCACCATCATCATGGAGCGCCTCGCGCCCTATACGGCGGAAGCCACGGTCCAGGCCTATGTCGTGCGCATCGCGCCGGAGGTAACCGGCAAGGTCATCGAGGTCGGCGTCAGCGACAACGCCACCGTGAAGGCCGGGCAATTGCTGTTCCGCATCGATCCGCAGCCCTACGAGATCGCCGTTGCCGAGGCCGAGGCCCGCCTCGCCCTTGTCGGCCAGCAGATCGGCGCCTCCACCTCGGCGGTCGATTCCGCCCAGGCGCGCCTGGTCGAGGCCATCGCCACGCGCGACAATGATCGCGAGCAGACCCAGCGCACGCTCGAACTGGTCAAGCGCGGGGTCTACTCCAAGGCGAAGGAGGACGAGGCTCAGGCGAAGCTCCAGGTCGCCGAGGCGAGCGTGGTGCGCGCGCAGGCCGACCTCGACAAGGCCAAGGCGGAACTCGGCCCGGCCGGCGAAGAGAACCCGCAGCTGCGCGAAGCCCTGGCCGCGCTCGAGACGGCGAGGCTGAACCTGCTGCGCACGACGGTGCTGGCGCCCTCGAGCGGCGCCGTCACGAGCCTGCAGCTGGCGCCGGGGCAATTCGTCGGCACCGGCAGCCAGGCCATGACCTTCATCGACGCCGGCACGATCTGGATCGCCGCCAACATCAAGGAAAACAGCCTCGAACACCTCGCAGCCGGCGACCCCGCCGAGGTCATGCTCGACACGCGACCGGGCCGGATCTACCCGGCCGTCGTCGAAAGCATCGGCTGGGGCGTCTCGCAGGGCGACATCGATCCCACGACAGGGCTGCCGACCATCCGCAACGAGAGCGGCTGGATCCGGGAGCCGCAGCGCTTCCCGATCCGCCTCAACTTCACCGGCGAACGGCCGCAGGGCATCCGCTATGGCTCGCAGGCGAACGTCGTGATCTATACAGGCGACAACCCGATCGTGAACGCGCTCGGGGCGTTGTGGATCCGCTTCGTCTCGATCCTGACCTATGCCAGCTGAAGCAGCCCAGGACCAGGCACTGGAAACGGCGGGCCGCCGTGCGCGAAACTACGGACTGCGGCTCGCCTTCGCGTTGTCGTTCGGCTTCGTCGCCGCGCTGGCGGTCGACTCGATCCTGCCCTTCCTGGTGCCGCTGCTCGCACTGCAGATCCTGCTGAACAGCCCGAAACCGCTGCCGCTGGCGCAGGGTGTCGGCGTCCTCGCGATGGCACTTGTGGTAGCGCACCTCTTCGTGCTCACCATCGGCGTCCTCGGCGAGCGCCCCGCCATACTCATGCTGTTCGTCGGCCTGATCTGCTTCCTCTGCTTCGCCGCCCAGGCGATGGTGAAGGGCGGCGCGGCGGTCGGCCTGATCCTGACCATCATGGTCATCACCCTGGTGCTCGGCATGGCGCAGACCGAGCTCGGAGCCTCGATCGTCGGCATCCTGCTGAAATCGATGCTCGCCGGCCTGGTGCTGTCGTGGATCGCGCACGCCCTCTTTCCCGACCCAGGCGGCCCGCTTCCAGGAGGCATGCGGCGCCACCCGCTGCCAAATCCCCTGTCGTACGCCGCGGCCAATGCGGTGATCGTCGTCGCCACCTTGGCCCTGTGCTTCTCGAGCAGCACATTCCAGACGGCCATCGTCGTTCCGCTCACCGTGATTTCCCTGCTCTCGCAGGCCGACGCCACGACGAGCGGGAAGACCATCATCGGCCTGCTGGTGGTGAACCTGTTCGGCGGCATCGTCGCCTCGATCGCCTTCGTGCCCGTGACCGCGCGGTCCGAACTCATCCTCCTCTTCATGCTGCTGCTGACGATCGGCCTGGTCTTCGGAGGCCGCGCCGCCAACCCGCGCGACGGCCGCATCTATGCCGGCGCCCTGATGGTCTTCACCATCAACTTCGGGCTCGGCGTCTCGCCGATCCCGACGACGGCACCAGAGAGCTTCGCCACGCGGATGAACATGCTCTTCGTCGCCGTAACGATCGCCGCCTGCGGCATCGGCCTGCTGTGGCGCACCAACGCCAGCCAGCCGCCGGCGCCCCCAACGCAGCCATCGCCGAAAGAGACCTCTGCCTGACCGTCTATTGCGCCTCGGCCGTCAGGTCCGGATCGTCGACGAAGGATTGCACCTGGTTACGGCCGGAGACCTTGGCGCGATAGAGCGCCTCGTCGGCGCGCCGATAGAACTCGCTGACGCTGTCGTCCGCCCGGCAGATCGTGACGCCGGCCGAGAAGCTGTAGGAGAAATCGGGACAGGCGCCGAGCGGTCGCGACAGACGCACGACGGAGAGCATCCGCTCCAGGATCAGGCAGGCGTGATCGAGCGTCGTGTCCGGCAAGGTCAGCGCGAATTCCTCGCCGCCCATCCGGCCGAAGCAATCCGCGCGGCGCAGCTGCCCCTGAATCTGCTGGGCGAAATCCTGCAGGATGAGATCACCGGTCTGATGGCCGAAGCGATCGTTGACCAGCTTGAAATTGTCGAGGTCGATGATCGCGAGGCAGCCGGCATAATCACCGATGATGCGGTGATCGGCGAGGATCTGCTCGATGCGGGCAGTCAGGAAGCGACGATTGGCGACACCGGTCAGATCGTCGGTGAAAGAGGCCTTGATCGCCTGATCCCGATCCTGGCGAACGGCGCGCTCGTCGGCGCGGATGTGGCTGATGTCGCTGGCGATGCAGAGCATCCAGCCGCCTGCCTGCACGGTCTCCGTCATCCAGAGCCAGCGCCCGTCGTGAAGATCGGTCTCGAAGGCGCGAAACCCTGTCTTGCCGCGGCGTGACAGGGTCGATTTCAGCCAGGCCTCGAAATCCGCGGTACGCAGGACCGTGCCTCGCCCGAGGCCGAAATTGCGCCGCATGATCTCCGCCCAGCTCGGCGTCTCCTCCGACCCGACGAAATAAGCCTGGCGGAAGGCAAGGTTGGCGTAGCGCAGGCGATCGAAACCGTCATAGACCGCCACCAGGATACCCGACGCGTCATAGAGCTCGGCGAGCCTCGCGGTGACCACGTCGTCCACGCCGATATCTCCATCACTCCGACGTCCAGGGCCTACCGAACCCGCAGACGGTTTCAGCAGATGAGATGCACGTTAGCCGAACACCGCGCGTGATCCAATATTGGATGCGCGGCGTCGCGGATGGAAAACGGGCGTCAAGCCTGGGCGAAGGCGGCCGTCAGCACGTCATTTTCGGTGAGCCCCTGATTGGCGGCGAGCAGGGTCTGGCGGCCGCGCGACAGCACCATGACAGTCGAGGCGAGCGCCAGAACCTCCGGCAGCTCGGACGACACGAAGACGACGCTCATGCCCTTCTTCGCGAGATCCTGGATCTGCTTGTAGATGTCGGCCTTGGTGCGGACGTCGACGCCATGCGTCGGCTCATCGAGGAACAGGATATCCGGCTCGGAGGCCAGGCAGCGGGCGAAGATGACCTTCTGCTGGTTGCCGCCCGACAGGCGGCGGATCGGCTGGCCGGGACCGGAACAGACAATGCCGAGCGCCTCGTGGAAACGGGCGAAGAGCGATTTCTCCGCGCCGAGATCGAGCACGCCGCCGCTCTTCTGGCGCTTGGCCACGGCGACGTTCTCGGCGAGCGACAGGCTCGGCAGGATGCCGTTGGTCTTGCGACCCTCGGGCAGCAGCGCCAGGCCGCTCTGCCAGGCTTCCGTCGAATTGCGCGGCACGACGCCGTCCGGCCGCGTGATCGTGCCGCCGGCGAGCGGCCGAAGCCCGCACAGGAGCTCCAGCAGTTCGGTGCGGCCGGCGCCGACCAAGCCGAAGATGCCGAGGATCTCGCCCTGGCGCAGCGCAAAGGAGACCGGGCCGACGCGGCCCTTGTCGGCGATCGCGTCCGCCTTCAGCCGGATCGGCGCGTCCTCTGCGATGGCGGGCTTGTCGAGTGCATCGAAGGTGAAGGCGCGGCCGGTCATGTCGGCGATGATGCCGGCCTTGCTGGTCTCGCCGACCGGACGATCGCCGACGACGCGGCCGTCGCGCAGGACGACGACGCGGTCGGAGATCGCGAACACCTCGTCGAAGCGGTGGCTGATGAAGATGATGGCGACGCCATGCGCGCGGAGATCGCGGACGATGGCGAACAGCGCCTCGGCCTCGTGCGGCGTCAGCGAGGCGGTCGGCTCGTCGAGGATCAGCAGTTTGGCGTTGCGGGCGAGCGCCTTGGCGATCTCGACGATCTGCTGCTCGGCCGTCGAGAGCGAACCGGCCTCGACCCGCGGATCGATATGGCCGGCGCCGACCCGGACGAGCAGCTCGCGCGCCTTGGCCGCGAGCGCCTTGCGGTCGATCAGGCCGGACCGGCCGGTCATGTAATCGCCGATGAACAGGTTCTCCATCACCGACAGCGAGGAGATCAGCGACAGCTCCTGGTGGATATGGATGATGCCGGCGTCGAGCGCCGACCGGGTATCCCGGAAGACGGTTTCCTCGCCACCCCAACGGATGGTGCCGCCGTCGCGCGGCAGCGCGCCCGACAGGATGTTGACGAAGGTCGACTTGCCGGCGCCGTTCTCGCCCAGGAGCGCGACGACCTGGCCGGCGGAAATGTCGAAATCGACCCCGTGCAGGACGCGGTTCTGGTCGAAGGATTTCGCGATGCCGCGGGCGGAGAGAAGGCAGTCGGTCATGGAGCTCTCGGATCGGAAGCTGTCCGCACCCCGCCCGAACCCGGAGGTCGGGCGGGGTGCGATCGTCATGGAAGGAGGAAGCTTAGGTCTTGGCGCCCTTGCCGAGCACGACCGGCGCGTCGATGGCGATATCGGCCGGATAGGTCGCGCCGAAGCCGAGCATGTTGTGCAACATGACGATGCTGTCGAAGGCCTGGCGGCCCGGCGCCTGGTCGATCAGCGCCAGGATCTCGCCGCCGTCCTTGTACTGCTGCTTCTCCGGCAGGTCGTCATAGCCGACGACGCCGACCTTGCCCGTCGCCTTGGCGTCGCGCACCGCCTTGGCCGCCGCCTCGGAACCGCCGGCCGTGACGTAGACGATCTGCAGGTCCGGATTGGAGGTCATGACGTCGGTCGCCTGCGAGTAGGCGGTCGCGTCGTCGTCCTTGCACTCGAACGGGCCGACGATGGTGATGTCGGGGTAGTTCTTCTTCAAGAGGTCGAGCGCGCCGTTCATGCGGGCGTCGTGCTGGGCGGCGCCGAGATAGCCGGTGATGACGGCGATCTTGCCCTTGCCGCCGAGCTGCTTGGCCATGAACTCGCCCGCCTTGGCGCCGGCGTCATAGGCCAGCATGCCCATCGAGACGTTGCGGTTCGACTTCTCGGCCGAGTCGGCGATGAAGGAGACGAACGGCACGCCCTCGGCGACCACCTCGTTCACCTTGGCGACGGTGCCGTCGAAGATCGGCACGGCGGCGATGCCGTCATACTGCTTGGTCAGCGCGCCATCGATGCCGGCGACCATCACCTCGGCGGTCAGGCCGGTGCCGAGCTGGATGTAGTCGACCGTGGTGTTAAGCGGCTTCAGATACTCAGTCGCTGCGGCGATGCCCTTGTCGGCGGCTTCCCAGAAGGAAGAGCCCTGGAACGAGATCACGGCGAGGCGGAGCGGCTTCGGCGCCGCGCCCTGGGCGGCGATGGTGCCGCCGATGGCCTTGGCGCCCTCGGTGAGCGCTGCTTCTTCCGCGAGGGCGAGGCCCGGCATCAGCGGCAGAGCGAGGCCGGCGGCGGAGAGCATCAGGAAGCGACGGCGATCAAATGTAGTCATGGTTTCCTCCAGAGTTGATTTCGTTGCGGAGACGGCTCGGCGAGCCGTCTCAATCTTCTTCGCTGCGCCGGTTCAGGCTGTCCGCGCCGACGGCCAGGATGACGACGAGGCCGATGGTGATGGTCTGCCAGTAGCCGGAGACGTTGAGCAGGACGAACGCGTTGCGGAGCAGGCCGATCAGCGCCGCGCCGATGACGACGCCGCCGATCGAACCGCGACCGCCGGAGAGCGCGACGCCGCCGAGGATGACCGCGGCGATGACGTCGAGCTCGTAGCCGAGGCCGAGATTGGGGTTGGCGTTGGTCAGCATGCCGCCGAGCAGCAGGCCGCCGAGGCCGGCGAGGCTGCCGGAGACGGTGAAGACCAGGATACGGGTCTTCGCCACGTCGATGCCGGCGAGCCGCGCGGCGCGGGCATTGTCGCCGACCGCGTAGACGTTGCGGCCCCAGCGCGTGCGGGTGGCGAACAGCCAGACGAGGATCGTCAGCACCACCAGCAGGATGAACTGCACGGGGATGTCGCCGATCTTGCCGTAGCCGAGGAAGGCCGCCCAATTGTCGAAGCGCTGCGGATTGCCGTTGGTGATCAGGAGCGCCGCGCCGCGCGCGATCGACAAGGTGCCGAGCGTCGTGATGAACGGGTTGATCCTGAGCTTGGTGATCAAGACGCCGTTGGCGAAGCCGATCGCCATGCCGATGCCGATCGCCCCGGCGATGCCGAGCGACGGCATGCCGGTCGTCGCCGAGACGATCGCCGCGGTGACGGCGGAAAGGCCGATGACCGAGCCGACGGAGAGGTCGATGCCGCCGGCGATGATCACCAGCGCCTGGCCCAGCGCCACGATGCCGACGACCGAGATCTGGCGGGCGACGTTCGACAGGTTGCGCCCCGTCAGGAAGAACTCGCTGGCGAAGGTCAGGCCGATGAAGACGAGGACGAGCATCGCGAGAACGGTCGCCTCGCGGCGCGTCCGCACGAAGCGGACGACGGATTCAGCATTCATGGATCAGCGTCTCTTGAAGTTGGGCTGGCGCTTTTCCTTGAACGCGGCCCGGCCTTCGGCGGCGTCCTCGGTGGCGAAACAGATCGTCTGCAGGTCGCGCTCGTAGTCGATCGCCTGCTCCTGCGGCATGGTGAAAGCCGCGTGCAGGTTGAGCTTCGCCGTCTCGGCGGCGATCGGCGCGCGACTGGCGATGACCTCGGCGATGGCGCGGGCGCGGCCGAGGAGCTCGGCCTGCGACACCACCTCGGAGACGAGGCCCCAGGCGAGCGCCTTCTCGGCCGGGATCGGATCGCCGGTCATGATCATCAGCGCCGCGTTGGACGGGCCGACGGAATGCGCCAGGAAGGTCGCCATGCCGCCACCGCCGATCCAGCCGAGCTTGATCTCCGGCGCCGCGAACTGCGCATTCTCCGACGCGATGCGGATGTCACAGCTCATCGACGTCTCGAGCCCGCCGCCGAACGCATAGCCGTTGACGGCCGCGATGGTCGGCTTCAGCAGCTTGCGGATCGCATCACAATAATCGGCGCGATTGCGGAACTGCCAGGGCGTCTCGTAGGTGTCGAGCTCGCGAATGTCGGAGCCGGCGCAGAAGGCGCGCTCGCCCGCGCCGGTGACGATGACGACGCGGATGGTGTCGCTGTCGTTGCACTCCTGCACGGCGGCGACGATCGCCTTCGACATTTCCGGCGTGACCGCGTTCAGCTTCTGCGGCCGGTTCAGCGTGATGGTGGCGACGTGGCCGTCGACGGTGAAGAGGATGTCGTCGGTCATTCCGCGGCCTCGCTCACCGCGCCGTCCATGACCGCGCCCTTGGCGACCAGTTCGTCGATCGCGGCTTCGTCGAGGCCCGCCTCGCGCAGCACAGCGCGTGTATGCTCGCCGGCGAGCGGCGCGCCGCGATCCACCTTCGAAGGCGTCTTCGAGAACTTGATGGCGAAGCCCGGCGTCTTCACATGGCCTTCGGTCGGGTGGTCGTATTCGACGAAGGTGCCGTTGTGCTTGATCTGCTCGTCCTCGACGAGGTCGGCATAGCCATAGACCGGGCCGCACCAGATATCGGCGCCGCGCAGCAGCTCCAGCCATTCGGCCGAGGACTTGGTCTTCAGCTTCTCGCGCGTCTTGGCGAAGATCTCGTCGCGCTTCTCCCAGGTGTCGATCTCGTCGTCCATGGTGAGGAAGCTATCCTCGCCGATCACCTGGCCGAGCGTGGCGAGCTTCGGGAACGAGACGATGATGTAGCCGTCGGTCGTCGCGAAGGCTCCGTAGGGCGCGCGGATATAGACGTGCGCATGCGGCTCGGCCGAGCGGGTCTGCGGCTTGCCGGCGACGGTGAAGACCGAGAGCTCCTGCATCTGGATCGTCGTGATCGCGTCCAGCATGTTGACCTGGACCAGCTGGCCCTCGCCCGTACGCTCACGGTGCAGCAGCGCGGCCAGCGCGCCCTCGAACGCCGTATAGGCGGTGATCGCGTCGACCAGATACTGGCCGGCGGCATTCGGCGGCTCGCCTTCGCGGCCGGCCGACAGCATCGCGCCCGACATGCCCTGCAGCACCAGGTCCTGGCCGGGACGGTGCAGATACGGACCGTCCTCGCCATAGCCGGAGATCGAGACGTAGATCAGCTTCGGGTTGATCTTCGACAGGCTCTCATAGTCGACGCCGAGACGCTTCGCGACGCCGGGGCGGTAGTTCTGCAGGAAGACGTCGGCCGTCTTGACCAGCTCGAGCAGCATCGCCTTGCCGTCGGGATTCTTCAGGTCGATGGCAAGCGAGCGCTTGTTGCGGTTCAGCGACAGGAACGAGACGTTGACCTTGTTGCCACGGGCGCCGCCGGCTGCGACATGGCGCTGCCACTCGCCGTTCAGCGGCTCGACCTTGACGACATCGGCGCCGAGATCGCCGAGGCGCTGGGCAGCGAACGGCCCGGCCATGGCGATCGAGCAATCCAGCACGCGGTAGCCGGAGAGAATGCCCATCATTCAGATTCCTTGTTTGACCGGATGGTCGCGAGACCATTCGAAAGAACAGACGGCCGATGCGGCCGAGGCAGGGTGCAGCGAGACGTCACGTCATCCACCAGCCGCCATCGACGTTGAGCGTCTGGCCGGTGACGAAGCCGGAGGCGTCGGAGGCGAAGAAGATCAGCGCGTTGGCGATGTCGGCCGCCTCGCCGCGGCGCTTGACGGCCTGGCGGTCGAGCACGAAGCGGTTGTAGCCCTCGGGATCGGGATGGATCTTCTCGGCGTCGGTCGGGAAGGCGCCGGGCGAGATCGCGTTGACGGTAATGCCGTACTGGCCGAATTCGCGCGCCCAGGCGCGGGTCAGGCCGACCAGCGCGCCCTTGGACTGGATGTAGGGCGAGAGATTGGCCCAGCCACCGGACAGCGTGACGCTGGCGATGTTGACGATGCGGCCAAAGCCCTTTTCGCGCATCGACGGAAGCGCCACCTGGACGCAGACGATGCCGGCGTCGACATTGACGCGCTGGACCGCCTGGTGCTCCTCGATCGTGTAGTCCTCGAACGGCTTCGACGGGTAGATCGCGGCGTTGTTGATGACGACGTCGAAGCCGCCGACCTCGGCCGACAGCGCCTCGAGCGCCGTGCGCAGGCCGGCGAGATCCGAGAGGTCGAGTGCCCTGAACACCAGCTTGTCGAGGCCGGCCTTGGCAGCCGCCTGCTTCAGCGCCTCGCCCTTGGCCGGGTCATTGTCGATGGCGACGACAGTTGCGCCGGCCTCCAGGAACGCGAGCGTCGCCGGCAGGCCGAGCCCGCCGGCCGCGCCCGTGTAGAGGATGGTCTTGTTCTCAATGCTCATGGGCTAGGTCCAACTCGGGAAGAGGGCCACCCCGGACATCGCCCGGGATGGCAAAGCGGGCGCCGGGGTCAGCGGCCGGTGATGGGCCGGTGATTGCCGGTCGGCGTCGGGTATTCCTCGGTCGGCTGCGCCGCGAGACCGGTGATGCGCTTCTCCAGCGCCGCCGTCGCGTCCTTGCCGGCATGGACGCGGAAGGTCGTGTCGTAGCGGCGCTCGTCGCCATGCTCGAGCCAGATCAGCTCGTTGTGCTCCTCGGCATATTTGTGCCCGAGCACATGGTTGGTCGAGGGCTCCAGGCCGATCGCGTACTGGCCGGCCTGCAGGTTCTGCCACTCGAACTGGCAGGGGAACTGGTCCTGCCGGGTCTCGACCTCGAAGGCGAGGCCGAGGCGGTCGTTGACCAGCGCGACCGGCACCAGGCCGTTGGCGTCCGCCTTCATCTGGTGCTGCCAGACCTGCTCGTGGAAGTTCCGCTGCGGCGCCGGCATGGTGCGGTAGCCGACGCCCTGCTTGCGGTAGTCGGCGCCGGCATGCGCCGCCCAGACCACTTCCTCGATCGGCGCGACATAGCGGGCGCCCTCTTCCAGCAGCGGCGCGGCCGGATTGATGTGGTAGCAGTACATGTGCGGCGTCTTGTAGAAGCCGTGGTTGACGACGCGGTCGATCAGCTTGATCTCGTTCGAGCCGACCTTGGCCTCGATGCGGCGGATCAGGTGCAGGTCCTCGCCGAACACGGCCGACTGCTGGACGATGCCTTCCGCCCACAGCGTGCACTCGTCGCCGTCCCAGGCCTCGCCATAGCCGGTCAGGCGCGCCGGGATGGTGCCGACGCGGCCATGCAGCGAGTGCTTGACGGTGCCACGCGGCCCGTAGACGTAGCTGTCGGCTGCCGCCTCGTGCATGAACAGCACGTGGTCGAGCCCGCAGGTGACGAGCAGGCCGGAGAACGAGCGCAGCCAGGCAAGGCCGCCCTCGCCCTCATATTCGTGCAGGAAGGCGTTCTTGAAGCCGGCCGGCGAATGCCAGCCGATCGACGTGCCCTGATAGTCGAGATCGGCGATATCCATCGCGCGGTCGACCAGCACGGTGAAGCGCAGGCCGGTACCGGTGCGGAATTCGAGCATGCGGATGCCGCGCTCGACGCCGTCGCCCAGCGTCGTCAGCCGGACGCCGGCGAATTGCGACAGCATCCCGGAATGTTCCGCCAGCTCGCGCCGCGAAAAGCTCCGTCCGAAGAGTTCCACCATGGTCGTATCCTGCTTGTCTTGTCTGGTTGGGGGCGCGGATGGCTCCGCGCCCAGCCTCCCCCGCGCGGGGAGAGGCGAATTTCCGTCGGCCTCAGAGGCCGTTGGCGCGCAGCTTGCCGTCGAGGAACTTCTTCGCGCGCGGCACGTCGTCCTCGGAGAGATGCTCGATGATCACCGGGATGTTCGGGTGCTTTTCCGAGAGGCGCTGCAGATAGAGGTCGTAGTTGAGCGAGCCGAGGCCCGGCGCCGGCAGCTCGATCTCGCCGACGCCGCGGAAGGTGTGGCTCTCGAGCGCGTCGCTGTCGCCGATGTCGGCGTGCTTCTCGCTCTTGTCGTCGCCCGAACGCTTCACGTCCTTGGCATGCGCGATCTTGATCTTGTCCGTCAGCGTGTCGAACACCTGGTTCAGGATTGGATCCATGCGGTCGATGTTGTGCGTCTCGAAATAGTTGGTCGGGTCCATCAGCAGGCCGAGGCCGGGATGGTCGACCTGCGCGAACATCTTCACCGTCTCCTCGACCGAGCCGACGACGTTGTTGACATAGGTCTCGAGCAGGAAGACCGCGCCGTGGTCATAGGCCTCCTGCGACAGCTCCGCGATCACCTTGCGGCATTCCTCGAAGCCTTCCTCGGTCTTGTTCTTCGGGTGGTGCACCCAGTCGGATTCGGTGTTGTAGGTGCCGGTTTCCGAAATCACGTAGGGACTGCCGAGATCGCGCGCGTTGCGGATGATCTCCTTCAGGTAGCCGACGCGACGGGCGCGCTCTTCCTTGTCCGGATGGATGATGTTGGTATAGCCGGAGATGCAGCAGATCGGCAGGTTGTGGTCGCGGAACGTATCCTTGACCTGCTTCGCCTTGGCCTTGGTGATCTGGCCGGCCGAGAGGTCGATATCCTTGAAATGCAGGTCAAGCTGCACGGTGTTGAAGCCGAGCGCGCGGATCTTCTGCGCCGTTTCCTCGAGCCCGTAGGGGAAATAGCCGGTGAAAATGCCGGTCTGCATCATGATGAGTTCCTCCCTGAACTTCAGATGGCGATTTCGGAAAGCCTGACGGCGCGGCGCTCGGCCATGGAGCGGTAGCCCGCCTCGATCAGCGCCACGGTCCTGACGTTGTCGGCGACGGTCAGCGCCGGCTCGGCGCCCGTCTTCACCGCGTATTGCAGCTGCTCCATCACGCCCTTGAAGGCATGCGGGAACCACATCGTGTCCCATTCGGGCGTGACCCACTTGCCGCCGGTGGTGCGCTTCGAGGCGTAGGTGAGCGTCGAGGCGGCGCCGGTCGGCCAGCCGATCGTGCCCTGAGCGACGCCCTCCGTGCCCTCGACCCGCCACTTGATGTAGATGTCCGAGTCGAAGCCCTCCTCGCGCGGGCCGGACCAGACATCCTCCAGCGACACGGCGAAGACGCCGGACTGGAACTTGATCGTCGAGGCGGTGATGCCGTCCGTGTGCGCGAACTGGGTGCGCGGATCCGAGC
>JAEWAD010000491.1 GCA_023391905.1 Pseudomonadota bacterium
CTCGCACGCGCGCCACATGCTGGTAGAGGCTGCGGCCGGCGAGAAACACCGACGCGATGACCGGGATCAGCACGATGCCATAGGGGATCCGGGCGAGCAGGCGTTCAACCAGCACGCCCGCGAACCAGGCGATCGCGACGATGGCGACCACCACGCCGACGCCGGCCAGCCGACGCAGGGCGGCGCCGGCCGTGTCTCGATTGAGCGTGCGATCCAGAAACCCGATCAGCGCGCCGAACCACGTCACCGGATGCGGCAGGCGGCGCCAAATCCAGTCGGGGTCTCCCACGATCGCATCGATGCCGATCGCGGCGATGAGCAGGAGCAGGCGGATGTCGAAGGGATATTCGGTCATGCGGCGATGGCGGTCATGATTGCCCGAGGCGGGCGCGTTCGGCCGCCAGCGTATCGATCGCCTCGGGCAGCGACGGCCCCGCGCAGATCGTCAGCCGGCCGGGCAGCGTGATGCGGCGGTCGGCGGGATAGAGCGCGTTGAGCGCTGGGTGGGCGAGCAGGGCGCTGCCCTGGTCGGCCGCGATGACATGCGGATCCGCCATGACCAGATAGTCCGGACGGCCGGTAACGAGTTTCTCCAGCGGCACGAACCCGCCTGTCTTGCCGGCGAGCCGGCCGCCCATGTCGTCGAAGCCAACGAGGCGCATCAGTTCGGCGGTCAGCGTGTTCTGGCCGGTGACATAACCACGCCGCTGATAGACGGCGGCCGTCGGCCGGTCGGCAGGGGCCGCACTGGCAGCACGGCCGCGGGCCGCCTCGATCCGGGCGATCAGGTCCGCGCCGCGCTCGGGATGGCCGAGCAGGGCGGCGACGTCGCGAATCTGGGCGATCGAATCGTCGATCGTCTTCACCGTGTCGAGCTCGACCACCTTGTAGCCGAGCCGCTTCAGCAGCGAGCGCGTCTCGCGCTTGGTGAAACGCCCGGCAAAGACGAGGTCGGGCTGTCGGCGGAGGACGGTCTCGGCCGGGCCGGCGTCATGCGGATAGGCCTTCGCCTGCTCGGCCAGATAGGAATAGGCGGGATCAGCGGCGTAGACCGAGAGCGCGGCGATCTGGGCCGGATCGGCGAGCGCGAGCAGCAACTGATCCGCGCAGGCGTTGATCGAGACGATCCGCTGCGGCGGGGCCGGATCCTGGGCGGAAACCGGGCTTGAGGGCACCAGCATCGCAGGGCCAGCCAGCGCGACCGCCGCCAGAAAAGCACCCAACCTGTTGACCCATGTGCGCATTCCCGCGCTCCCGCTTGCGGAGACCAGAGGTCTCGTCTACCGCTTCTGAAGCGAACGGCAAAGCCGCCTCGCGGGACCCGGTACACAAAGGTGACGGGTGCGATGACCAGATCGATCCAAACGAGGTCTGCCTGATGAAGTTTTCCGAACGGCGCCGGGGGCGCGCCGCTCTTTCACTCCTCGCGTCCTTTCCCGTCATCCTGGGCGCCACCGCGCCGCGCGCGGAGCAGCTCGACGACATCGTCGTCACCGCCTATCGCGGCGCCACCGACATCGAGAAATCCGGCAGCGCGATCACCGTCATTCCGGGCGACAAGATCAACAATGCCTCGCCGGGATCGCTCGCCGATGTGCTGCGGCAGGTGCCGGGCCTGACGGTGGTGCAGTCCGGCGGTCCTGGCGGCACGACCGAGGTCAGCATTCGCGGCGCCGAGGCCGGCCACACGCTGGTGCTGATCGACGGCGTCCGGGTCAACGATCCCGCCAGCTCCCGCAACATCTTCGATTTCGCCGTCTTCTCGCCGACCGATATCGAGCGCATCGAGGTTCTGCGCGGCCCGCAGAGCGCGCTCTATGGTTCTGACGCGATGGGCGGCGTCATCAACATCATCACGCGCAAGCGGACCGGCACGTTCTCGGCAACCGTCGGCGCCGAGGCAGGCAGCTACGGCACGGTGGCCGGCAACGCGGCGGCTGGCGGCAGCGTCGGTCCCGTCAGCCTCTCCGTCAGCGGCACGGCCTTCCATTCTGACGGCTTCTCGCGCGTCGGCGATCGCGACAATGGCGAGGCGGACTCGACCCGGAAATTCGCCGGCACGGCGCGCGGCAGCTACGAATCCGGCGAAGGGCAGGGCTTCAGCTTCGGCGTCACCGCCTATCGTCAGGAATCGGAAGTCGACAAGGGTTCCAAGGCGACCGACGACCTGCCCGGCTATGAGCGCGATCGCGACGTCGTCTCCGGCTTCGGCCGCTTCGACTTCGAGGCCTTCGACGGCAAGCTCGCCAACCAGATCAACTTCTTCGGCGCGGAGACGACGAGCGCCTATGTCGAGGCGCTGCCGCGGACGACGGATTCCCGCGGCACGAACTACGGCGTCGAGTATCAGAGCACGCTCGACATGGGGCAGGCGGGCACCCTGATCTGGGGCGCGCGCGCCGAGAACGAGGCGGGTGTCCAGAGCGTCCACACCGCCACCACCGACAAGACGAGCTTCGACGACGAACGCACGCTGCTCGCCCTGTTCGCGCTGCAGCAGTTCACGCTGTTCGACCGGCTGAACCTCTCCTTCGGCGGCCGCTATGACGAGGACGTCGACGGGCAGGGCTTCCTGACCGGGCGGGCGACGGCCGCCTACCTGATCGACCAGACCGGCACCAAGCTGCGCGGCAGCTTCGGCAACGCCGCCAAGCGGCCGACCATGTTCCAGCTCTTCGACGCGCAATACGGCAATCCGGATCTTGTCGACGAGGAGAGCTGGGGCGGCGACATCGGCATCGACCAGGAACTGTTCGACGGCCGGCTGATCTTCTCGGCGACCGGTTTCTACAACCGCTTCACCAATCTGATCGATTATTCGCTGGCATTCTCGAAGTACTTCAACGTTTCCAGCGCCGAGACGAGCGGCCTGGAATTCTCCGCCGAGGCGGTGCTCGTGCCCTCGGTGCTGACGGCGACGGTCACCTACACCTATCTCGACGCGACCAATCTCGAAACCGACCTTCCGCTCGCGAGGCGGCCGGAGAACAGCGGCTCGGCCACGCTGACCTATACGGGAATCGAAAACTTCGAGTTCGGCGTGACGGCGCTGTTCGTCGGCGAACGCTTTAACGACGCCAAGACGGCGGCAGCCGGAACGCCGCTCGAGGGCTACACCAAGATCGACCTGAACGGGTCCTACCGGCTCAATCCGCAGACGACGCTCTACGGCCGGATCGAAAACTTGACCGACGTCGTCTATGAGGACGCCTTCGGCTACAACAATGCGGGCCTTTCCGCCTATGCCGGATTGAGATGGACGCATTGACCGCAGCACGGCCGGACTTGTTGAAACGAGGGGCGGCGAGCCGCCTCCTCGTGCCCGGCCTCGCTGCGCTCGTCGTCGTCCTGTTCCTGCTCTCGCTCGGCGTCGGCCCCGTCGTGCTGCCGCTGCGGGCGGTGATCGACGGCCTCCTGGGCACCGGCGACGAGGCGGCCCGCCTCATCGTTCGCGAGATCCGCCTGCCGCGCACCATCCTGGCGGTGGCGATCGGCTTCTCGCTCGGGCTCGCCGGTGCGTCGCTGCAGGGGCTGCTGCGCAATCCGCTCGCCTCGCCCTCGCTGTTCGGTGCGCCGTCGGCTGCCGCCTTTGGCGCCGTGCTCGTCATCGCCTTCGGCGTGTTCGACGCGCTGTCCTATTTCCTGCCGATCGCCGCCATGCTCGGGGCGCTGCTCTCGGTCGGCCTGCTGCTGCTGATCGCCGGGCCGCGCGCGAGCCTGCTCGTCATCATCCTCGCCGGGCTCGCCATTTCGAGCCTCGCCGGGGCGGCGACCTCGCTGGCGCTCAACCTCGCGCCGAATCCCTTCGCCGCGCTGGAGATCGCCTTCTGGCTGCTCGGCTCGCTGGAAGACCGCAGCATGCAGCACGTGATGATCGCGCTGCCGTTCATCATCGCCGGTTCGGTGCTGCTCTTCGTCGATGGCGCCGCCTTCCGGGCGCTGACTCTCGGCGAGGACGCCGCCGCGAGCCTCGGCATCCGCCTGAACCGCGTGC
>JAEWAD010000023.1 GCA_023391905.1 Pseudomonadota bacterium
CCCGCCGAGCGGGCCGGCCGGCGGGCGGCGAGATCCGGCGCGTGGGCGCGCTGGCCGGTGCCCGCGGTGCTGCGATCCTGGTCGCGCGTCGCCATCAGCTCCGCCTTCTTCAGTTCGTCGAGGGCGAGGTTGAGCCCTTCCTGGGCCGCGGCGAGCTGGCTCTCGAGGTCCTGCGCCGAGGCGCGGAGATTGTCGCGCCGCTGCATCGCCGCCTTGGCGAAGGTCGGATAGGCGAAATGGGAGGTATCGCGGATGCCGGCGCGTTCCTGCTCGACGTTGATCTGGTCCTCGAGATCGCGCGCCATGCGCTCGAACTCGGCGACCATCGTCTGGATCTGATTGACCTGCCGACGCTTTTCGTCGGCCTGGAACCGCTTCAGCCGAATGATGCTCTCACGCGACTTCATACTCGTTACTCCCTGAACACAGAGACGCAAAGCTGCTGGATTGGCGGCGGCGACGGACCGTTTTCCACATTGTCGCTGCCAAAAGGCCATCAGGCTTGTCAAAACCTTAAGCCACCGACCTCGCGCTAACCTTTCATTTACGTCTCGCGTTAATCATGGCGCAGGAGGGCTTAAGGGCGGGTAAACCCCGTCCTGCGGTACCTTCATCCTAATTCCGTGAGTCCGACCAATTGGTTACCGGATTTCGTGCAATTGAATGATGCGGTGCTTTCCACACCAAATCGTTCGGAATCTCAAAGACGTCAGGCGATTCTCGAATAAATCGCATGAGGCCCTTGTGAGCACGAATCAGAATTTGTTAACCATTACGCGTTAGCCTTCGAATCGGGGTGAGCCGTTTTCCAAGCACCGGTCTGCAAGGCCCGGAGCGCCAAGCCCAGGATAGGCAATTGAGGGGATTGGTATGCGAGTTCTGCTGATCGAGGACGACAGCGCCACTGCGCAGAGCATCGAGCTGATGCTCAAGTCCGAGAATTTTAACGTCTACACGACGGATCTCGGCGAAGAGGGTGTCGATCTCGGCAAGCTCTACGACTACGATATCATTCTGCTCGACCTGAACCTGCCGGACATGTCCGGCTACGAGGTCCTGCGGTCGCTGCGCGTCGCCAAGGTGAAGACGCCGATCCTGATCCTCTCCGGCCTCGCCGGCATCGAGGACAAGGTGCGCGGCCTCGGCTTCGGCGCCGACGACTACATGACCAAGCCGTTCCACAAGGACGAGCTGGTCGCCCGCATCCACGCCATCGTCCGCCGCTCGAAGGGCCATGCCCAGTCGGTGATCATCACCGGCGAGCTGACCGTCAACCTCGACACCAAGACCGTCGAAGTCCATGGCAGCCGCGTGCATCTGACCGGCAAGGAATACCAGATGCTGGAGCTGCTCTCGCTCCGCAAGGGCACGACGCTGACCAAGGAAATGTTCCTGAACCACCTTTATGGCGGCATGGACGAGCCCGAACTGAAGATCATCGACGTCTTCATCTGCAAGCTGCGCAAGAAGCTGGCGACCGCCACCAACGGCCTCAACTACATCGAGACCGTCTGGGGTCGCGGCTACGTGCTGCGCGAGCCGGATGAAGCCGAGATGCGCGCGAGCGCATAAGCCGGCCCTCCCCCGGCAACTGAGAACCCCGCTGCGGCGGGGTTTTTTGTGTCCTCGATCCGGCCTCTGAGCTCCGGACAAACAAAAACCGCGCCGACCAGGCGATCGACGCGGTTCAAGATCCGGATCGGATGGCCGGCTGGATGCCGCCTCAGGCCTCGGCAGAGGCGACCGGCGCGGCGGCCTGCTCCTCCGCGACCTCGGCCACCTCCGCCACGGGCTCGTCGGCGACGGCCTCCGCGACCTCGACCGCGGCCGGGCGCGCCGTGATGATGACATCCGTCCCGTCCAGCACCGCCGCCACGGTCATGCCGCTGACGCGGGCCAGCAGGCCGGCATAGTAGGGCTGCACGGCATGGGCATCGATGTTGACGTCGACGATCGCGCCGGGGATCAGCTTCTCGAAGGCGGCCGGAATGCGGGCGCTCGGGCCCGAGCAGTGGAAGGTCACCTCCGGCTTCGCCGGCTCGCCCGTGATCGTCACCTTGATCAAGCCGCCACGCGGCACGGCCGCAACCGCCATCAGCACCAGGTTGAGGATGAGCTTGACCTGGTTCTTCGGCATCAGCGCGCGCGGCGCGGTCCATTCGAACGAGGCCTTCTCGCCCTCCATGTAGCCGCGCGCCACCTTCTCGGCGTCGCCGATGTCGATCTCGGCGCCGGCGGAACCGGCCGCGCCGAAGGCGAGACGGGCGAATTGCAGCTTGGCCGAAGCCTGGCGCGCGCTCTTGCGGATCAGGTCGAAGGCAAAGGCCTTCATCTCCTCGCCGTTCTCCTCGTCGAGAACCTCGAGACCGTTGTTGATGGCGCCGACCGGGGAGATGATGTCGTGGCAGACGCGGCTGCAGAGCAGCGCCGCGAGATCGAGGGCTTCGAGTTCGATCTCATTGGTCATGACGCGTCATTCCCTCTTGTTTCAGCGCGAATCAGCCCATCAAAGGGCGCTTCGGGGATACACCGACGGGCCGATGCTGCCAACCGCCGGCCGGTTGCCCACCCGAAACCGGCATATGGGTCCCGTGCCAAGATCCCGCCCAGATTTTTGAACTACACTTTCAAGGTGATTCGCGCGCCTGCTGCCGGTTTCCGCCCATCGGGGATCGGGTCCGTGCCATGAAGCCGCCACGACACGACAAGGAGCCGACCGACATGCATCGCAGCCTGCGACTGACCTTCCTCATTGCCCTGATCGCGCTGGCCGCCCCGTTCCTCGCGCTCGGTTCCGCCCAGGCCCAGAGCCCCGACCGCTATTCCTCCGACGAGCTGATCAACACCGGCCATACCTTCTTCGGCGAAGTGTCGGGCAGCCTCGCCTCGGTGGTCGAGCACGCGGTCTCGAAATACGGCCTGCCGAACGGCTATATCCTCGGCGAGCAGGGCTCCGGCGCGCTGTTCGCGGGCCTGCGCTACGGCAACGGCACGCTCTACACCAAGAACGCCGGCCAGCATCAGGTCTTCTTCCAGGGCCCGTCGCTCGGCTGGGACATCGGTGGCGACGGCTCGCGCGTCATGATGCTGGTCTACAACCTCCCCTCGATCAGCGCGCTCTACACCCGCTATGGCGGCGTCAACGGCTCCGCTTTTCTGGTTGGCGGCGTCGGCATGACCGTGCTGTCGCGCAACGACGTCTTCATCGTGCCGATCGTCTCGGGCGTCGGCGCCCGCCTCGGCCTCAATGTCGGCTATCTGAAGTTCACCGACCGCCAGACCTGGAACCCCTTCTGATCCGGCCGCCCGGCAACCCGAGCGCCGCATCGGCCTGTGACGGCCGTCACGGCGCCGCCGCAACACCGGCGCCAGAATGACGCGAGCGACCGGCGCGCGCACGGTTACGGCTGGACTCTCGACTTCCGAGGATGTCATTAGGGAGAAGCGCGCCAGGCGCGCGACGCCGATGCCTGAAGGGCCGGCCGTTTCGGCTCCCCGCAGGCATGACCGACATCGGGAGACGATGCGTTGATCGAAGCAGTGATGTATTTCGCACTCGGCTTCCTGTCGGCGGGAATCGTCGCCCTCGTGCTCGGTCCGCCGCTCTGGCGACGTGCGCTGCGGCTGACCCGACGCGACATGGAACGGACGCTGCCGATGACGCGCGCCGAGATCCAGGCCGAGAAGGACCAGATCCGGGCCGGCTTCGCGCTCTCGATCAGTTCGCTCAACCAGACGATCGAGCGCCTCAAGGCGCAGGTCACCGAGCAGTTCATCGACATCAACCGCAAGCGCGAGGTGATCACCCACCTCACGGCGCAGGGGTCGCTCTCCGCCGATGACATCGTCGCGCTCGAGACGCGGCGCGCCGCGCTCGAGGCGCGCGTCGCCGAGAGCGATCTGGCGCTCGCCGCCACCACCGCCGAGCGGGCGACGACGGAGCGGGCGCTCACCATGACCCGCGAAAACCTCGCCGCCGCCGAGGCTGCCGTGCAGCAATCGAACGCCGAGCGCGAGGCCCAGCGCCTGGAAATCATCGCCCGCGACACCGAGCTCGACAATCTGCGCGACGCGCTCGCCGCGATGAAGATGAGCTCGACGGTCAGCACGGTGGAGAGCGCCGGCTTCGAGAGCGAGATGGCCGCGCTCAAGGCCAACCTCGCCATCCAGCGCCGCATGAGCGAGGAGCAGAGCGGACGCCAGGGCGAGAGCGAGGCGGCGATCAGTGCCGCCGTCGCCGAGCTGAAGAAGCGCGAGGCCGACCTCGAGGTGGCGCATGGCCGCATCGAGGATCTCTCCGTGCGTCTCGTCGAGGCCGAGGCGGCCGAAATGGGCGCGATCGCCGTCAAGGAAGAGCGCGGCGCGCTCGCAAGCCGGATCACCGCGCTCGAGGAACTGAACGCCCGCCTCGAGGCCGAGGTCGCGACGCTGAAGCAGCGCACCGGCACCGCCAGCGCCGAGGAAACCGAACTGCTCCGCGGCAAGCTGATCGAATTCGGCGCCGCCGTCGCGCGGCTGGCGGCCGAGCGCGGCGACGGGCCGAGCCTCGTCACCGAGTTGCCGCCGCCACCGGAGGAGCCCGCCCCGGCCGGGGGCCTGGCCGAGCGCATCCGCGCGCTGCAGCACGCCAGCGGCAATTCCTGATCAGTTCGCCCGCGCCAGCCCGGTTCCGGGCGGCATCGGCGCGACCGCCGGCATGCAGCCCATGCCGACCAGCGTTTCCCGCAGCGCCGTGACCAGCGGCGTGTGCGGCTCCGCGCCGAGGAAGGCGACCAGCCTGCGATTGTCGAGCTCGAGCCGCTCGCGCCAGAGATAGCGCATCTCCAGCAATTCCCGGAACGTCTCGATGAACGGCGCACCGAGCCTGACCGCGAGCCATGGGAAGCGCCGGATCGGCATGTCGGGCCGGCCGAGAACCTCGCGCACCGCCTCCGCGATCTCGATGCCGCGCTCGAAATATTGGCCGCGGAAATGGAAGACCTCGAACGGCTCGAGATCGTCGGCGCGCTCGACGAGGCGGGCGAAGGTTTCCGCCAGATCCGGCAGGTAGGCCCAGGCATGGCCCGCATCCGGATCGCCGGGATAGCTGATCCGTTTTGCCGCCCCGCCCGCCCTGACGATGCCCGCCCCGAACCAGTTGTTGCCGGCATGGGGGCCGAAGAAGTCGCCGGCCCGCACGATCAGCACCGGCGTGCCCTCCCCCGCCGCCTGGCGGAGCCGCGTTTCCATCGCCACGCGGATCCGCCCCTTGCGGGTGACCGGGTTCTGTGGCGATCGCTCGTCGACGAGAGGACCCGCGTCCGGTCCGAAATTATAGACCGTGCCGGGAAAGACGATGCGCGCGCCGGCAGCCTTCGCCGCCGTGATGGTGCTTTCCAGCATCGGCAGGGCGAGGCCCTTCCAGTTGCGATAGCCGGGCGGGTTGGCGCCATGGAAGACGATCGACGCGCCCTTCGCCGCCGCGACCACCTCGGCCGCGTTCATGGCGTCGCCCTTGATCCAGGTGATGCCCGCGCCCCCCGGCTTCGCGGCGGCCGCTTCCGGCGACCGCGCCAGTCCGCGCACCGTCCAGCCCCGGGCGAGAAGCGCCCGCGCCCCCGCGCCGCCGACCCCGCCCGTTGCGCCAACCACCAAAGCGATCCTGTTCTCCGTCATGATCCGGCTCCTTGTCCGAGTTGCTACAGACAAGATCGGCCCGAACGCCGTCATCCGGAATTGTTGAAGTTCGATTGGTGATCATGCATTTTTGCATAATGACACCGTCGTGGGATCACCTCCGCTCCTTTCTCGCCGTGCTGCGCGAGGGCAGTCTCTCCGCCGCCGCGCGCGGCCTGCGCCTGACGCAGCCGACCGTCGGCCGCCACATCGACGAGCTGGAATCAGCCCTCGGCGTCGTGCTGTTCACGCGCTCGCAATCCGGCCTGGCGCCGACGGAAGCCGCGCTGGAGCTGCGCCCGCATGCCGAAACGATGGCGGCGGCGGCCGAGGCCTTGGCGCGCACCGCCTCGGGCGAGGCTGCGGAGGCGCGGGGCGCGGTCCGGATCGCGGCGAGCGAGGTGGTCGGCGTCGAGATCCTGCCGCGCCTGCTGGAACCGTTCCGGCGTCTCTATCCGCAGATCGCGATCGAGCTGGTGGTGTCGAACCGCAACGAGGACCTTTTGCGGCGGGAGGCGGATATCGCGGTCCGCATGGTGGCACCGACGCAGGGCGCCCTGCTCGCGCGGCGCATCGGTGCGATCGAACTCGGCCTGCACGCGCATCGGCGCTATCTCGAACGGCGCGGCACACCGGCGACGCTCGACGCGCTTACCGGCCACGCGCTCATCGGTTTCGACCGCGAAACGACGGCGGTGCGCGCGCTGCAGAAACTCGGACTGCCGCTGACGCGCGAGATGTTCGCGATCCGCACCGACAGCGACACGACCCAGTTCTCCGCGATCCGCGCCGGCCTCGGCATCGGCGTCTGCCAGGCGCCGCTCGCCGCGCGCGATCCCGACCTCGTCCGCCTGCTGCCGGACGCGTTCGCCTATCCGCTCGAATGCTGGGTCGCCATGCACGAGGATCTGAAGTCGGTGCGGCGCATGCGGCTTGCCTTCGATCATCTCGTCGCCGGGCTGCTCGACTATGTCCGCGGCCGGGACACGGCGCCCGGCGAATAGCAAGGGGCGCGCCCGACCAAAGCCGGACGCGCCTCGGGATAGCGATGGAGGAGCCACGAGGGCCGCCCCTCCGCGCCTGCTTCCGGCCTTAATTGGCGGCGAGGAAATCCGCCACGTTGAGCAGGATGAACTCGTTGTCGGCGGCCTTGCCGATCTCGCGGCCGCCCGAGAACGGCAGGTTGTTGTCGTTCGCCACCATGATGTGGGTGTCGTCGACGCGCATCACGTCCTCGATGGTGAAGAACGGGAAGGTGAAGACGCCCTTCAAGTCACGGTCGGCGGCGGTCTTGACGATCGCCTTGCCGTCGGGATCGGCGACGTTCATCAGGTCGATCTGCGCGACGCGGCGGATGAAGCCGTCCTTGTCGACGCTAGCGGTATCGACCAGTACGATGTTCTTGACCTTGGCCGGCAGCGGGTAGCAGGCCGACTTGTCTTCGGTCTTGCAGGCGAGGCTCGGATCACCCTCGCCATTGTCGCGCTCGATCACCAGCGCGCGGGTGTCGTCGATGAAGTTGAAATCGCCGATCGCGGTCGCGCCTTCGGCGAGGCGGAAGCGATAGCTGTCGCCCGTCCAGGCGCCCTTGCCGGTGTCGAAGGTCATGATGGTCAGGAAGTCGCCTTCCGGCTTGCCGTCGGCTCCCAGCAGCGGCTTCTCGAGCATCGCCCAGAGCAGGTCGGTCTTCGGCTGCAGGGCCATGCCCTCATAGCCGCCGGAACGCTGCACGCGGAAATCCTTGCCCGGCACGGCCGGAACGGTGACGCCCGGCGTATCCGGCCCGCGCAGCACTTCGCCGTTCAGTTCGGTCGCATAGACGGCCAGCACGCGGCCATCGAGCGTGGCACGGATGATCGAGGGACCGAACTCCTCGCCGATCCAGACCTCGTCGTTCAGGACCTGGATGCTCTCGGGATCGAAGTCGGCGCCGGTCAGGTAGCGGCCGTCCGTGCCCTCATAGGCGATGCGGAACGGCACCTTGTGGTCGGGATCCCTAAGGAAGACCGATTCCACCCGCTCAACCTTGCCGGTCGCAAAATCGGGCTTCATGCGGTGGAAGAACAGCATCGCGTCGGGGCTGTTCACCTTGCTGCCGAAACCGTTGTCGGTCAGCGTATAGACGCTGCCGTCCGGGGCGCGGTTCATCGCGAAGCCGGACATGCCCTGCACCGGCTGGCCGAGGAAGGGCAGCGAGATGCCGGTCGGATGGCTGCCATAGGCGGCGCCGACGTCGCCCATCACGCTCATCGGCACTTCGTTGCGCGTCTTGCCGGTGAACTTGCCGGAGACGAAGGCGTCGCGCGGTGCGTCGGCCGGCGGCGCGATCATCGTCATGGCCGGGAGGAAAGCGTGTCCCGCGAGCTTGGCGGGGAAGGTCTCGGCGGCCACGGCCGGGCCGGCCAGGGCCACCACGGCCACGGCGGCGAGAAGGGAGCGCAAACGCATCGGGACGTCCTTTCGGAGAGGAAAATGCCCGCTCCGCATAAGCGCCCGACGTGACGCTCGCGTCTCAGCCCGATGGCAGTTTGATGAACGGCCCGGTTGTACGGGACGCGGGCCGGCGCGCCTCAGGGGCGCACCGGTTTCGCCGATCGAGGCCGTTCGCACCGCAGGAACTGCCCTGCCCCCGCCGAGCCGGAGAACGCCCCGTCATGCCAGACGACGGCGCCGCGCAGGATGGTCGTGATCGGCCGCCCGCGCAGTTCCATGCCTTCATAGGGCGTGTAGTCGACATTATGGTGCAGCGCCTCGTTGGTGATCGTCCAGGAGACGTCCGGGTCCCAGATGGCGATGTCGGCGTCGGATCCGACCGCGATCGTCCCCTTGCGCGGATAGAGCCCGTAGATCTTGGCCGGATTGGTCGATGTCAGCGCCACGAAGCGGTTGATGTCGATCCGGCCGCCGAGCACGCCTTCCGAGAACAGCAGCGGCAGCCGCGTCTCCAGCCCCGGTATGCCGTTCGGGATGCACTGGAACGACGCGCATTCGCCGAACGCCTTCTTGCCGAGCGGATCGTCATAGCGGAACGGCGCGTGATCGGAGGAGAACACCTCGAACACGCCGGTCGCGAGTCCGTTCCAGATGGCCTCGTGATTGGCCTCGTCGCGCGGCGGCGGACTGCAGACGAACTTGGCGCCCTCGAAACCGTCGCGGTGCAGGTGTTTCTCGGTCAGGAACAGATATTGCGGGCAGGTCTCGGCGAAGACGCGATGGCCGCGCGCCTGCGCCCAGCGGATCTGCTCCGTCGCCTCGATGCCGGAGACATGCACGATCAGGATCGGCACGTCGACGAGCTCGGCCAGCGACAGCGCCCGATGCGTCGCCTCGCGCTCCACCAGCGACGGACGAGCCGTGGCATGGAAGCGCGGCGCCGTCTGGCCGGCCGCCTCCAGCGCCTCGGTCAGCCAGGCGATGCAGTCCGCGTTCTCGGCGTGGATCATCGTCATCGCGCCCTCGCGCCGCGCCGCCGCCAGGCATTCGAGGATCTGGCGGTCGTCGAGCTTGAGGTCGTCATAGGTCATGTAGATCTTGAACGAGGTGTAGCCCTCGTCGACCAGGGCCGGCAGCTCCTCGGCGATCACCGGCCGCGACGGGTCGGTGACGATCATGTGGAAGGCATAATCGACGCAGGCGCGCCCCGCGGCGCGGCGGTGATAGTCGTCGACGGCGCCGCGCAGGCTTTCCCCCTTCACCTGCGCCGCGAAGGGGATCACCGTCGTGGTGCCGCCGCAGGCGGCCGAGCGGGTGCCCGTCTCGAAATCGTCCGCCATGCGCAGTCCCGGCCCTATCGGCTGGTCGAGATGGCAATGGCCGTCGACGCCGCCGGGCAGCACATATTGCCCGGTCGCGTCGATCTCCTTGTGCCCGTGCGGCAGATCCTCGCCCAGCGCCACGATCCGCCCATCGCGGATCGCGATGTCGCAGACCACCGAGTCGGCGGCGGTGACCACCGTGCCGTTGCGGATGACGAGATCGAAGGGAAACTCGTTCATGACTGCGCCCTCTCCCGCGCCTCAGCGCAGGTCCCCGAAAAGACGACCCCAGCCCTGGATCCGCGCCGTGTCGATACCGGTCATCTGCAGGGCCTTCCAGACCGTCGCGCTGACGGAATCGTAGATCGGAATGCCGGTCTCGCGTTCGAGCTGCTCGACCAGCGGCGCGCCGCGGAAATTGGTACAGAGCACGATGATCGCTTCCGGCTTGTCGGCGGCAACCTCGCGGATCAGGCGGGTGATCGTCGCCTCGTCGAATTCGGCGAAGGAGAAATTGTCCTTCTCGCCCATGTGGCGCTCGGTCGTGACCGTGTGGCCGGCGGCGTCGTAGTTCGCGATGATCTGCTGCTGCACCTCGCCGATATACGGCGTCACCAGCCCGAGGCTGCGCACCCCGGTGCGATCGAGGATCTCGTTCAGGGCGAGCACGCTGGTCGTCGCCGGCGCGCCCGTTGCCTCGGTGATCTCGGCGCAGAGCCGCTGGTCGATCTCGAAGCCGCGCCATCCAGCCGCCGTGCCGGCCCAGGCGATCACGTCCATATGCGCGTCGTTGAGGATGCAGGCCGCCTCGACGAGAGACGAGTTGGTGAACTGCGCCATCGCCTTCTCGCCGAGCGTGATCTCCTTGACGGTGAAGCGCTGGAAATGCGCCGTCACCTCCGGCAGCAAATCGTGCAGGATCGCGCCCATATAGGGCTCGAGGACGGTATTGGACGACGGCGTCAGCATGCCGATCAGCGTGCGGTTGAGTGCCATGAGGCGGCTCCAGCCTTAGGGGATCAAAGAGGAAATCAGGGCTTCGGCCCGGCTATTCGCCGCGATAGTTCGCCGGCTTTCCATCCAGGAAGGAGCCGATGCCCTCGTGCAGGTCGCGCGTACCGAACATCAGCTGCCAGCGGCTCCGCTCCATGGCGATGCCGGCCTCCGACGTCGTGTCGAGGCCGAGCCGAACGACTTCCTTGATCTGCTGCACGGTGATCGGCGGCTTGGTCGCGATCAACGCCGCGAGCTCGATCGCACGCAGCGTCGCGTCGCCCTCGACGATCTCGCTGACCAGCCCCATGCGCTGCGCCTCGGCGGCCGGGATCGGCGTCGCCGTCAGGAGCGCATACATCGCGTTCTGGCGGCCGATGGCGCGCGGCAGGCGCTGCGTCGCGCCGCCGCCCGGCACGAAGCCGAGATTGACCTCCGGCTGGCAGAAGCGGGCATTCGACGAGGCGATGACGAAGTCGCATTGCAGCACCAGCTCGCAGCCGCCGCCAAAGGCGTCGCCATTGACGGCCGCGATCACCGGCTTCGGCGACTTCCAGAACGCATGGGTCGTGAAGGTCTGGATCGCGCCGGTCACGGTGCGGCCAAGCTGCTCCTTCAGGTCGGCGCCGACAGCGAAGACGGTGTCATTGCCGGCAAGCACGATGGCGCGAATGCCCGGATCGGCGTTCAGCTCGTCGACATATTGCTCGATCAACAGGCGGACCTCGGTGGTCAGCGCGTTGCGGACTTCGGGCCGGTTGAGCCGGATGACGGCGACGCCCGCGACGGGCTTTTCCAGGAGAACGACCGACATGACGGTTCCTTCCAACAGGTTATGAGCGAATGGACGGGGCGGTCGGCGTCAGGCCGCCGGCCGGTCGACCGCGTGTTCGAGGAGGGCGGAAAGGGGGACGATCTCGAGCGTCGCCTCGTTGGTCGCCGACAGCACGACGGGACAGGCAACGCCGGCCTCGTAGGCCTCGAACCACTTGGCCGCGATCACGCACCAGCGGTCGCCGGGGACGAGGCCGGGAAAGCGCAGATCCGGCCGGATCGTCGTCAGATCGTTGCCAACGCTCGCCTGAAACTCGATGAAGGCCGAGGTCATGATCGCGCAGATGGTGTGGCGAAGCGGGTTTTCAGGGCCGGTGGTGCAGCAGCCATCGCGGAGATAGCCGGTCAGGGGATCCGTCGAGCAGAGGTCGAGCGGACCCCCGAGGACGTTGCGCTGTTCAGTCATGCGAAATCTCCATGAGCCGGCCTCACGACCGGGCGCGCCCGGACGGCGGCGTCGGGCAGGCGAAAAGATGGGTCTGGACCTGATGCGCCACGTTGAGGAGCAGCGCGTCCTGCATCGGCCGGGCGACCAGCAGCAGGCCGACCGGAAGGCCGTCGATCAGGCCGCAGGGAACACTGAGCGCCGGATGGCCGGTCAGGTTGGTCGCGCAATTGTTGTCGTGCATCTGGAAGGCGAGCCGCTGGTGCTCGGCCGGCGGCAGCGGCCCGGTCGGCAGACGATGCGGCAGCATCGGGCAGGTCGGCATGACGAGGACGTCGTGCTCCGCCAGCGCCGCGTCATACTGGGCGCGCAGCACGCGCCGCAGCCTCTGCGCCAGGGCCAGGACGCGGCCCTTGCTCTCGGCGCGGAGGATGGTGCCGGCGATCAGCGCCGCCTTCGCATTGAGCGGCAGGCGGGCGGCGCCGGTCTCGAGCGCCTCTCCGAACGCGCGGGCGAGTTCGCCGTCATAGACGCCGAGATGATTGGCGCCCTGCGTGCCTTGCTCGAACACGGTCGCCAGGCCGCCCTCGCAGGAGATGGGCGCGTGGATATCCGTCGCCTGCTTGTGCAGCGGCACCGAGGCCGCACCGACCTTCGCGCCGAGACCAGCAAGCGACAAGGCCGCCGCGCGGACCATCGCGTCGAGACGCGGGTCCGACCCCGCCCAGCCGAAGCCGTCGTCGACAATGCCGATCCGAAGGCCGCCCAAGCCTTCGTCGAGCGTGTCGACGGCGGGCCCTTCCATCGCCGGAACGCCGGCCTGGCGCGGATCAGTATCGCTGTAGCCCGCGACCGCGTCGAGCAGCCGGGCGACGTCGCTGGCCGTTCGGGCCATCAGGCCGAGATGATCCATGGTGAACTCGGTCGCCACCGCGCCGGTATAGGGCACGAGGCCGAAGGTCGGCTTCAGCGCGGTGATGCCCGACCAGGCGGCCGGGTTGCGCACGGAACCGCCGAGATCGGTGCCAAGCGCCAGGTCCGCCTCGCCCGTGGCGAGCAGCACGCCGCAGCCGGACGAGGAGCCACCGGCCGAGCGCGTCCTGTCGTAGGGATTGAGCACCGCCCCGGTGACGGAGGTGAAGCTCGAACCGGAATAGCAGAGGTCCTCGCAGACGGCGGTGCCGACCAGTCTCGCCCCGGCGTCGAGCGCCCGCTCGACGGCGAGCGCGCTCCTCGCCGGCACGAAATCGCGCAGGAAGTCGCCGCCGAGCGTCATCGGCACCCCGGCGACGGCGATCGAATCCTTGACCACGAGGCGCGCGCCGGCCAGCGGCCCGGCCAATGTCCGCCGGTCTTCGGTGCGATACATCCAGGCGTGGTGCTCGTCGGCGCCGCCGATGCGCTCGACGGTCCAGTCGACGGCCGGGGCCGGCTCGGCCCCGAACACCGCCTCGGCCAGGGCCTCGATGCGGCCATAGGTGCGGCGGGAATTGCCGACCGCCATCTCGATCCCGGCCACGTCGCCGGCGCCGAGATGGAAGCGCTCGGCGACGCGCGCGATCTCGTAGGCGTCATTGTGCTTGGCGACGGTCATCGGGCCGCCGCCATAGCCTCGAGCGCGCGGCTCGCCTCGATGAACGGCTCGACCGGAATGCGGGTGATGCCCGCCCCGATGCGGCCATGGCCCGGCAGGCGATGCGACAGGCCGTTGTTGATCATCGGCGCGATGCCGGTCTCGCGGACCCGGTGGACGTTGATGCCGATGGGACTGCCGCGATGCTCCTCGGCAGGAATGAGGAAGCGCGAGCTGGTGCCGGAGCAGATCCGGCGCATCTCCTCGACCATGCGGACGCCCTGCTCCACCGTGCCGCCGACGAAGGACATGATGGCGGGGGCGGCCGACATGGCGAAGGCGCCGAAGCCGGCCGTCTCGGAGATCATCGAGTCGCCCATGGTCGGGTTGACGTCCTCCATCTTGCCGCCGGGGATGAGCTTGGGCTCGCCGATCGGCGACGGGCAGAGGAACCAGCGATCGCCAAGGCCGCTGACGCGGATGCCGAATTCGCGGCCGTTGCCGGACATGGTGGTGACGACAGGGCTGTCGGAAATGTCGGCGGCGGCCAGCGTCATCGCCTTGGCGGCCGAAATCGCGAAGGGCAGCGCGAAATGCCCGTTGCCGGCCATGATGGCGACGGTCTTCGCCACGGCGTCGCGGTCCCGGCCGCTTGAGATCAGCGCCGGCGCCAGGCGAACGATCAGGCTGGCGGTGGTGGCGATCAGGCGGTTGTGGCAATCGTCGCCGCGGCGCAGGCCCTCCGCGACCATACCGCCCAGCTCGATCGGGTCGGTCGCCCGGATGGCGTCATCGAGAACACCGGCCATGTCGGTCGCCATCCAGCGCAGCCGCGCCAGCGTCTCGTCGTCATAGGAGCCGTAGCGGACCGCGCCGCCGGTGCCCTCGTTCAGCGGCGAGAACGTCGTGTGGCCGGCTGATTTCGCGACCACCACCGGCATGCTCGGCGTGATCA
>JAEWAD010000060.1 GCA_023391905.1 Pseudomonadota bacterium
ATCCTGGCGCGCCTGCTGGCCATGCATCGGCGTGTCTGGATACCGGCCTTCGCCGGGATGACGGCAGAGAGCCCCCGCAACGCCGCGCAGCCATCATCTTCCTTGGACTTGGCGCCGCTTTCATGCCAAACCCTTGCGCCATATGAAACGCAGCTTTTGCGGCAGGCGCCGCGATCCGTCCGAGCCAGCGATCGAACCATGTCCGTGATCGTCAAAATCTGTGGTCTTTCGACCGAGGAGACCGTCGACGCCGCGCTCGCCGCCGGCGCCGACATGGTCGGTTTCGTCTTTTTCCCGAAAAGCCCGCGCGCCGTCACGCTGGAGCGCGCCGCCGCGCTCGCCGAACCGGTGCGCGGCCGCGCCGAGATCGTCGCGCTCACCGTCGACATGGACGATGCCGGCCTCGCCGCGATCGTCGACACCCTAAAGCCGGACTGGATCCAGCTGCATGGCGGCGAGAGCGTCGCCCGCGTCGCCGAGATCCGCGCGCGCTTCGGCATCAAGGTGATGAAGGCGCTCGGCATCAGCGCCGCCGAGGATCTCGCCCGGATCCCCGCCCATGCCGAAGTCGCCGACCGCCTGCTGCTCGACGCCAAGCCGCCCAAGGGCGCGGCGCTGCCCGGCGGCAACGGCGTAACCTTCGACTGGCGGCTGCTCGATGCACTTGACCCCGGCCTTTCCTATATGCTTTCGGGAGGGCTCGATCCCGACAACGTCGCCGGCGCGCTCGCGCTGACGCGGCCCGCCGGCATCGATGTTTCGTCGGGCGTCGAAAGCGCGCCCGGCATCAAGGATCCCGACCGGATCCGCGCCTTCATCGCCGCCATCCGCGGCTTCCGACCCAACGCTGACCAAGGCCCGGCGACTGCCGGCGAGAGGATGACGTCGTGACCGCTCCCGTGCAGCCCAACTCCTTCAAGACCGGACCGGACGAGCGCGGCTATTTCGGCATCTATGGCGGCCGCTTCGTCGCCGAGACGCTGATGCCGCTGATCCTCGAGCTGCAGCAGGCCTATGACGACGCCAAGGCGGACCCGGCCTTCCATGCCGAGCTGCAGGCGCTCTCGACCTACTATGCCGGCCGGCCCTCGAAGCTCTATTTCGCGGAAGGCCTGACCAAGCACCTCGGCGGCGCGCGCATCTTCTTCAAGCGCGAGGACCTGAACCACACCGGCAGCCACAAGATCAACAACTGCCTCGGCCAGATCCTGCTCGCCAAGCGCATGGGCAAGACGCGGATCATCGCCGAGACCGGCGCCGGCCAGCATGGCGTCGCCTCCGCCACCGTCGCGGCGCGCTTCGGCCTGCCCTGCGTCGTCTACATGGGCGCCACCGACGTCGAGCGGCAGGCGCCGAACGTCTTCCGCATGAAGCTGCTGGGCGCGACGGTCAACCCGGTCACCGCCGGCAACGGCACGCTCAAGGACGCCATGAACGAGGCGCTGCGCGACTGGGTGTCGAACGTCGAGGACACCTATTACCTCATCGGCACCGCGGCGGGTCCGCATCCCTATCCGGAGCTGGTGCGCGACTTCCAGTCGGTGATCGGCACCGAAGCCCGCGCCCAGATGCTGGAGCAGGAAGGTCGCCTTCCCGACATGATCATCGCCGCCGTCGGCGGCGGCTCGAACGCCATCGGCCTGTTCCATCCGTTCCTGGACGACAAGGATGTCGAGATCGTCGGCGTCGAGGCCGGCGGCCATGGCATCGACGTCGAGAACGGCCACGCCGCCTCGATGACCGGCGGCCGCCCCGGCGTGCTGCACGGCAACCGTACCTATCTGCTGCAGGACGCCGACGGCCAGATCCTCGAGGGCCATTCGGTCTCGGCCGGCCTCGACTATCCCGGCGTCGGCCCCGAGCACAGCTGGCTGCGCGACACCGGCCGCGTCCAGTATGTGCCGATCGTCGACCAGGAGGCGCTCGACGCCTTCCAGCTCTGCACCCGCGTCGAGGGCATCATCCCGGCGCTCGAATCCGCCCACGCCATCGCAGAGGCCGTCAAGCGCGCGCCGACCATGGCCAAGGACAAGACCATCATCGTCAATCTCTCCGGCCGCGGCGACAAGGACGTCCACACCGTGGGCAAGCTTCTCGGCATGGACATCTGAGCAAGGGCGGCACGCATCATGACTGAAACCCGCATCGACCGCCGCTTCGCGAGCCTGAAGTCCGAGGGACGGCCCGCGCTCGTCACCTTCATGACGGCCGGCGATCCCGACCCGGCGACCACGCTGGCGCTGCTGAAGGCTCTCCCCGGCGCCGGCGCCGACGTGATCGAGCTCGGCATGCCGTTCTCCGACCCGATGGCCGACGGCCCGGCGATCCAGGCCGCCGGCCTGCGCGCGCTGAAGGGCGGCCAGACGCTCGTCAAGACGCTCGATCTCGTGCGCGAGTTCCGCAAGACCGACGACGCCACGCCGATCGTGCTGATGGGCTACTACAACCCGATCTACCAGCATGGCTCGGAAGCCTTCGTCGCCGACGCCAAGGCCGCCGGCGTCGACGGCCTGATCATCGTCGACCTTCCCCCGGAGGCCGATGACGAGCTCTGCCTGCCGGCGCTCGAGGCCGGCTTGAACTTCATCCGCCTGGCGACGCCGACCACCGACGACAAGCGCCTGCCGGCCGTACTCGCCAACACGTCGGGTTTCGTCTATTACGTCTCGATCAACGGCATCACCGGCTCGGCCGCGCCCGACGCCTCGCGCGTCGCCGAATCCGTTGCGCGGATCAAGCGCCACACCCATCTACCGGTTTCCGTCGGCTTCGGCGTCAGGACAGCGGAGCAGGCGGCAGCGATCGGCGCGAATGCCGATGGCGTCGTCGTCGGGTCGGCCATCGTCTCGGCCGTGGCGGCGTCGCTCGACAGCGAAGGCCGCGCGACAGACGCGACCGTGCCGGCCGTCCTGGCACTCGTTTCCGATCTGGCGGGCGGCGTACGCGCAGCCCGCAAATCGGTCGCAGCCTGAACAAGGATTACGCGATGAATTGGATCAACGACGTCGTTCGTCCGAAGATCAAAAGCCTTCTGAACAAGCGCGAGGTTCCCGAGAACCTCTGGATCAAGTGCCCCGAGACCGGCGAGATGGTGTTCCATCGCGACCTCGAGGCCAACCATTACGTGATCCCGAATTCGGGCTATCACATGCGCATGAGCGCGCCGAAGCGGCTCGCCTATTTCTTCGACGACGGCAAGTATGAGCCGATCACCGTTCCCGAGGTCGCCGTCGACCCGCTGAAGTTCCGCGACGAGCGGCGCTACACCGACCGCCTGAAGGACGCCCGCACCAAGACCGGCCTGCAGGACGCGATCCTGGTCGGCGCCGGCGCGGTCGAGGGCGTGCCGATGGTTTCGGCCGTGCAGGACTTCGACTTCATGGGCGGCTCGCTCGGCATGGCCGCCGGCGAGGCGGTGATCGCCGGCATGGAAGCGGCGCTCAATCGCAAGCAGCCCTTCGTGATGTTCGCCGCTTCCGGTGGCGCGCGCATGCAGGAAGGCATCCTGTCGCTGATGCAGCTCCCCCGCACCACCGCCGGCGTGATCGCGCTGCGCGAGGCGCGGCTGCCCTATATCGTCGTGCTGACCAACCCGACCACGGGCGGCGTCACGGCCTCCTACGCCATGCTGGGCGACATCCAGATCGCCGAGCCCGGCGCGCTGATCGGCTTCGCCGGCCCGCGCGTGATCGAGCAGACGATCCGCGAGAAGTTGCCGCCGGGCTTCCAGCGCTCGGAGTTCCTGAACGAGCACGGCATGGTCGATCTGGTCGTGCACCGCCACGAGCTGCGGTCGACCATCGCCCGCCTCTGCGGCATCCTCACGCCGCAGCCGGCGAAGCCCGCCGGCAAGCCGGCCAAGGCGCCGGCTCCGGCCGGCAAGGACGTCGCCCTGGCGAGCTGATCGCCGCAGGGGACACATCAACAT
>JAEWAD010000073.1 GCA_023391905.1 Pseudomonadota bacterium
ATGTTCGTCAGCCGCCAGCCGATGGGCCGGCTCGGCACGGCGGAGGAAATCGCGTCGCTCGCCGTCTATCTGGCCAGCGACGAAAGCGCTTTCACCACCGGCGTCGCGCACATCATCGACGGCGGCTGGACGCTTTAGAGCCTCGCTGAACTGAACATGAGAACGCTCCCCGTCATTGCGAGCGCAGCGAAGCAATCCAGAAAGCCACAAAGCAAGAACTGGATTGCTTCGTCGCTTTGCTCCTCGCAATGACGGCCGTGATTAAGTCCGCTCGCGATGACGGCGGTGTCTAAGTTCGCTATCCTTGCTTTCGTGGCGACAAGCTGTTCGCCGTTGCGGCGTCAGCTATCCACCTTCAACGCGGCAATAAAAGCTTCCTGCGGGATGTCGACCTTGCCGAACTGCCGCATCTTGCGCTTGCCTTCCTTCTGCTTGTCCAGAAGCTTGCGCTTGCGCGTGATGTCGCCGCCATAGCACTTCGCCGTCACGTCCTTGCGCATGGCGCGCACGGTCTCGCGGGCGATGATCTTGCCGCCGATCGCGGCCTGGATCGGAATGACGAAGAGATGCTGCGGGATCAGGTCCTTCAGCTTCTCGCACATGGCGCGGCCGCGCCGTTCCGCCTGGGTGCGGTGCACCAGCATGGAGAGCGCGTCGACCGGCTCGCCATTGACGAGGATCTGCAGCTTGACCAGGTCGCCGGGGCGGTGGTCGGTCAGGTGGTAGTCGAAGGAGGCATAGCCCTTCGAGATCGACTTCAGGCGATCGTAGAAGTCGAACACCACCTCATTGAGCGGCAGGTCGTAGGTGACCATGGCGCGGGTGCCGACATAGGACAGGTCGGACTGGACGCCGCGACGCTCCTGGCAGAGCTTCAGGATCGCGCCGAGATACTCGTCCGGCGTCATGATCGTGGCGCGGATCCAGGGCTCGGCGATCTCCTCGATCTTCATCACGTCCGGCATGTCGGCCGGGTTGTGCAGGTCGATCTCGCTGCCGTCGGTCATCTGGATCTTGTAGATGACCGAGGGGGCCGTCGCGATCAGGTCGAGGTTGAACTCGCGCTCCAGGCGTTCCTGGATGATCTCCAGATGCAGCAGGCCGAGGAAGCCGCAGCGGAAGCCGAAGCCGAGCGCTGCCGAGGATTCCATCTCGAACGAGAACGACGCGTCGTTCAGGCGGAGGCGGCCCATCGCGGCGCGCAGTTCCTCGAAATCGGCGGCGTCGACCGGGAACAGGCCGCAGAACACCACCGGCTGCGCCGGCTTGAAGCCCGGCAGCGCTTCCGCCGTCGGCTTCTTGTCGTCGGTGATGGTGTCGCCGACGCGCGTATCCGCGACTTCCTTGATCGAGGCGGTCAGGAAGCCGATCTCGCCGGGGCCGAGGTTGTCGACGGGCACCAGCTTCGGCGTGAAGTAGCCGACGCGCTCGACGTCGTAGACGGCGTCGGCGCCCATCATGCGGATGCGCATGCCCTTCTTGAGCTGGCCGTCGATGACGCGAACCAGCACGATGACGCCGAGATAGGCGTCGTACCAGCTGTCGACGAGCATCGCCTTCAGCGGCGCGGCGCTGTCGCCCTTCGGCGGCGGCAGGCGGGTGACGATCGCCTCCAGCACGTCCGGGATGCCGATGCCGGTCTTGGCCGAGATGAGCACGGCGTCGGAAGCATCGATGCCGATCACTTCCTCGATCTGCGCCTTGATGCGGTCGGGCTCGGCCGCTGGCAGGTCGATCTTGTTGAGGACCGGCAGGATCTCGAGGTCGTTGTCGATCGCCTGGTAGACGTTGGCCAGCGTCTGCGCCTCGACGCCCTGCGAGGCGTCGACGACGAGCAGCGCGCCCTCGCAGGCGGCGAGCGACCGCGACACCTCATAGGCGAAGTCGACGTGGCCGGGCGTGTCCATCAGGTTCAGGATGTAGCTCTTGCCATCCTTTGCCTTGTAGTCGAGCCGGACGGTCTGCGCCTTGATGGTGATGCCGCGCTCGCGCTCGATATCCATCGAATCGAGCACCTGCTCCTTCATCTCGCGATCGGACAGGCCACCGGTTGCCTGGATCAACCGGTCGGCAAGTGTCGACTTGCCATGGTCGATATGGGCGACGATGGAGAAATTGCGGATGTTGTCTTGCGCCGTGGTGCTCATGGCGCGCTCAATAGCATCAAGGTTGTTGGCCGCAAAGCGCTGAAAATTGCCTTTTTAACGCCGGTCGGCATGGAGCACGCCGAGTTCATCCGCGCGGCGCACGATTCGGTCGGCGAGCTCGGCCACGAGCGGGCGCGAAAGTGTGTCCTGGGCGCCCGCGACGAGGGCTGAATCGCGCCAGATCGGCGGCATGTCGATGGGCGCGAGGTCGACCAGTTCGCCGCGCGCGAGCTCCTCGGCGATCCCGGCCTCGAGCAGGTGGCCGATGGCGTCGCCGCGCGCGATCAGCGCCCGGCCGGAACCGAACAACACCTGTGACGCCGCGCGGGCGCGGTGGCGCAGCGAGGTGATGGCGTCCGGCGTCACCTGCCACCAGTAGAAGGAGAGGAAATGCGGCGCGACGGCGAAGACGCGGTCGAGTGTCGGCGCCGGCCCGATCTCGCGGGCGAGCGCCGGCGAGGCGGCCAGAACCGCCTTCTCGCGGATGATCGCGATCGGCTCGAGCGCCTCGAGCAGCGGATCGAAATTCGGCCAGCCGATGAGGGCGAGGTCGATGCGACGATCATGCAGCCATTCGGCGATGTCGCGGTGACGGCCTTCCTCCAGCAGCAGCTCGACGCGGGGATGGGCGCGCATGAAGTCGAGCACGGGCGGCGTCGCCAGCGGGTCGACCAGGCTGCGCAGCGAGGCGAGCGCGATGCGGCCGCGATCGACATTGCGCAGCGCATCCTCGCTTTCGAGCAGGGTGGCGAGCACGCGCCGCGCATAGGGCAGGAACGTCGCGCCGCGCTCCGTCAGCTCGACCTTGCGGCCACGGGTGAACAAGGTTCCGCCGACATGGCTCTCCAGCGTGCGGATACGGGTGGAGATCGTCGCCTGGGTGACGTTGAGCCGGGCCGCCGCCTTGGTGAAGCTGCCGTCGCGCACGATCCGGTCGAAGCTGCGGAGCTGATCGATATCCATCGAGATTTTCTATGACGTCGTTCGAGAATAGCTATCGAACGAGTTTATCATTGACAAATTTTATCATGAAGCCCGATTTTCGGACATCGGCGCCAGGGAGACGACATGGCCACGACCACCATCCGCGAGTTGGATGCCTCCGCGGCGCGCGCCGCCGTTCCGGAGCTCGCCGTCATCCTCGTCGATGCGGTCGCGAACGGCGCTTCGGTGAATTTCCTGGCCGGGCTGTCGGAGGCCGAGGCAGCCATCTTCTGGCAGGGCCAGATGGAGGCGATCGAGGCGGGCGGCCGCGTGCTGCTCGTCGCCGAGGCGGACGGCCGGATCGTCGGCACCGTCGTCGTCACCTTCGCGCCGCAGCCGAACGGTCCGCACCGGGCCGAGATCGGCAAGATGCTGGTGCATTCCAGCGTCCGGCGCCGGGGCGTCGGCCGGCAACTTCTCGCGGCGGCGGAAGAGGTGGCGCGGCGCGCCGGCAAGACGCTATTGCATCTCGACACCCAGACCGGCTCGGCCGGCGAAGCGCTCTACCGCGCCACCGGCTGGATCGAGTTCGGCGTGATGCCGGGGCACTCGCTCACGCCCGACGGGCGGCTCGAAGCCGCGACTTTCTTTTACAAGACGATCTGATTGGCCTGAACATGACCCTGATCCGCCCGGCCACCGAGGCCGATATTCCCGCCATCCTGGCGATCTACAACGATGCCGTCGTGAACACCGCGGCGATCTGGAACGACGATGTCGTCGACCTCGACAACCGCCTCGCCTGGTTCGCGGCGCGGCAGGGCCAGGGCTATCCCGTGCTGGTCGCGGTGGAGGGCGAGGACGTCCTCGGCTATGCGAGCTACGGCGATTTCCGTGCCTTCCAGGGCTATCGCTTCACCGTCGAGAATTCGATCTATGTCGCGAGTGCCGCCCGCGGCAAGGGCGCCGGCACGGCCCTGCTCGGGGCTTTGGTCGAGCACGCGGCGGCGAACGGCAAACATGTCATGGTCGCCGGCATCGAGGCGGGCAACGAGGTGTCGATCCGCCTGCATGCCCGCCACGGCTTCGTCGAGACCGCCCGCATGCCGGAACTCGGCTTCAAGTTCGGCCGCTATCTCGATCTCGTTTTCCTGCAGAAGACGCTCGGCTGACGATCTACATCGCCAGCGCGCGGGCCCGCATGGCGAGCACCGCGCCGTCGGCCACGGCGGCATAGGCGACGGCCTTCTTGCGGAACAGGATGAAGGCGGGGTGCACCTCCTTCGCCATCGGGCTCGATTCGCCGATCTCGGCGAGGACGTCGGCCGAAGTCTTGGCGAGCGCCTCGATCACGGTGTCGGGGAACGCTTTCACCACCGTGCCGCGCTCGACCAGCATCGGCAGGGCGATGATGTTGTTGGCGGTGAAGTCGGCGGAGGTCGCACTGGCGGTTGCCTGCGCCGCGGCGCGGACGATCGCCTTGAGATCGTCCGGCAGGGCGTCGAAGGCGGCCTGGTTGACGGTCAGCTCGAGCGCCGTCGCCAGCTCGTGGAAGGCCGGCATGTAGCAGAACGGCGCCGACCGCGGCAGGTTCAGCGCCAGGTCGTTCCAGGGGCCGACCCATTCGGCCGCGTCGATCGTTCCCGCTTCGAGCGCGGCGGCGATATCGCCCTGCGGCAGCAGCACCGGATTGGCGCCGAGCCGTTTCAGGACGTCGGCGCCGAGCCCGGTGATCCGGATGGCGAGGCCCTTGAAGTCCTCCGGCTTCTGGATCTCGCGCTTGAACCAGCCGGCGGCCTGCGGACCGGTCGACCCGGCATAGAAGGGCAGCACGCCGAACGGCTCATAGGCACGCTCCCACAATGCCTGGCCGCCGCCTGTCGCGAGCCAGGCGGCATGTTCGCCGGCCGTCAGGCCGAAGGGGACACCGGAGAAATAGTGGAAGGCCGGATCCTTCGCCGCCCAGAAGAAGGGGGAGCCATGACCCATTTCGGCCTTGCCGGTCGAGACCGCGTCGAACACCTGGTTGGGCGCGACCAGGTCGCCGGCCGGGAATACCTGCACCGTCATGCGCCCGGCGGATAGCGCGGCGATGGTGTCGGCGAGGCGCTGCGCATTGGCGGCAACGCCCGGCGCATCCTTCTGCCAGCAGGTCGCCATCTTCCAGACGACGCTGTCGGCGGCGCGGGCGATGGCCGGCATGCCGAGGCTCGCTCCGAGCCCGGCTGCGCCGAAGCCGATCACGCGGCGCCGATCCACCATCTTCCGTTCCGACATGCAACCCTCTCGAAAAAGTCGATTACAGCCTATCAGTGCTGAATGACGGCTGAATACATATCAGGCGTGCGTGAACAGAAAACTCGCGTCCTTGACGCAGCCGGATCGGAACGCCAGTTTCTGTCCCGTGCATATCGTCAGGCGGCTTGCCGCCCTTATCCTGATCGCGATCAACCTGCTCCTGCCGGGCGGCGTAGCGCCTGCCCAGGCGATGCCGGTGCACGCGATGGCGGACTGTCCGCATGCAATGGCGCCGCAGCCGGGTCCGGATCGACACGGTCATGCGGGACTGCCGGTCATGGCGCAGTGCTGTTACGCGCTGCCGATGATGGCCGAGGTGGTCGGCGCACCGCCGCTTCTGCCGGCGATGCCCGAGGCAATTCTGCGTCCGGGCTCCGATACCATGCCGGTGTCGATCGCGCTGGGACCGGACCTGCCACCGCCGCGCGTCTGATCGTTTGCCTTTCATCCTTCGCCGGCGCTCGCGGGTCCGCGACGGCGACAGCAGGGGACCCGCCTCATCACCATGAGAGAAACGATCATGAAATCGGTTCTGACCATCGCGGCGATCGCCGCTTCCCTTGCCTTCACAGCGCTGCCGGTCTCGGCGCAGGAGATGGACCACAGCAAGATGGACCATGGCGCCATGTCGGCGCCGAAGGCGGGCGACACCGCATCGACCAAGGCGTTTCGCGCGGCTGACAAGGCCATGATGGAGGGCATGGCGATCGACTATTCCGGCAATGCCGATGTCGATTTCATCCGCGCCATGATCCCGCATCACGAGGGCGCGGTCGCCATGGCCGAGATCGAGCTGAAATACGGCAAGGATCCGGAGGCGCGGAAGCTGGCCGAGGCCATCATCAAGGCCCAGAAGGAAGAGATCGCCTTCATGAAGGACTGGCTCGCCAAGAACGCCGGCAAGAACAGCCAGTAGCAGGCTAACCAGATGCAAGCTCACGGCCGCCGGTTTGGCGGCCGTGATGCTTTGCGACGACTTCGCCGATATTTACCCTGAACCATGCGCGGCGATTGACACGCGCTCCGGCTGGATGTTCCTTCGCCTCTGGGGGCAAGGTTCGACGACCTGCCGCCTCGTCAGGCCCGTTGCCGTTTGGCGGCATCGAAGGAGATCGGCACTATGAAGATGCAAGCAAGGCTTCTCTTGGTCGGCGCGAGCATGGCCCTCGGCCTGTTTGCCGCGACCTTGCCCGCGGCGGCGCAGTCGACGGCCATGCAGTCCTGCAGCGACGACTGGGCCAAGATGAAGGCCGCCGGCACGGTTCCCGATGGCCAGACCTGGCCGAAATTCTGGAGCCAGTGCGCCAAGGATTACGCCGCCGCCCATCCGTCCGAGGATGCGGCTCCGGCCGCCAAGTCGACGAACAGCAAGGCGACGAACAGCAAGGCGACCGACACCAAGGCGGCCAAGGCCAAGCCGGCCGAGAAGGCGGCGGAGCCGGCTGCGGCGGCTGGCGGCAAGTCGACCGCCATGGCCTCGTGCAGCGCCGAATGGGCCAAGATGAAGGAGGCCGGCAGCATTCCGGCCGGCCAGACCTGGCCGAAGTTCTGGAGCCAGTGTTCCAAGGACTACGCCGCCGCCAATCCGGCGGATGATGCCGCGCCGGCGAAGGCCGCCAAGGGCAAGGCCGCCAAGGCCGCCGACAACGCGATCGAGGCGGACGAAGGCATCGCGCTGCCCGATCCGGAGCAGGCCGCCAAGATGAACACGGCGGCGAAGACCGCCGGCAAGCGTCCGCTCACCCCCGGCCAGCAGGCGGCGATCGTGCGCATTCGCGCCTGCGGCGCCGAGTGGCAGGAGCGCAAGGCGGCCGGCAAGCTGCCGCAGGGCGCCAAGTGGCCGCAATACTGGAGCGACTGCAACAAGCGCCTGAAGGCCAAGGGCCAGTAGGCAGGCGGGGTCGACCGCACCGAATTCCGCTTCGGGGGGCGATGAACGGCGTTCCGTTTTGAAGGAGAACCATCATGGGTATCTTTGACGGTATTGTCGGCAATGTCCTCGGCGCGCTTCAGGGCAAGAACGGCGAGGGCGTCCAGCTGGACGCCCTTGGCCAGGCCCTGAACGGGGCGCTCGCGAACACGCAGTTCGGCAGCCTCGACGGTGTGCTGAACCAGCTGCAGAGTTCGGGTCTCGGGGCGCAGGTCGCCTCCTGGCTCGGCCAGGGCAGCAACCTGCCGATCAGCGCCGATGATCTTCGTTCGGCGCTCGGCAATGAGCAGTTGCAGACGATCGGCACCCAGCTCGGCATTCCGATGGATCAGGTCGGCGAGCTCCTGGCCAAGGTGCTGCCGCCCACGGTCGACAAGCTGAGCCCGGACGGCACGCTGACGCCGCCTCCGCCTCCGGTCTGAGGCACGGATCGATGACGTGATGCGTGGCCGGGGCTCGTCTCCGGCCATGTCCGTTTCTGGAGCCGCTGTTTCGCTCGGGTCCCGCCGGTGCCGTCGTCCGGTGGCTTATTGCACAGACTGGGACTGGAGATCGCAGGCGCGGGTGGTGCGCGCGGCGCGCTGACCTGATAGGACGGGGGCGAAACGATTTCTTAACCATGAGCCCGCCGTGACCATCGAATCCAGCCCCGCCGATCAGCTCGTCACGATCCGCGACTTCCTCCGCTATGCGATCAGCCGCTTCAACCAGGCGGGTCTGGCCTTCGGCCATGGCGCCTCGACGGCGTTCGACGACGCCGCCTATCTGGTGCTCGAGGGGCTGAAGCTGCCGATCGACACGCTCGAGCCGTTCCTCGATGCGCGCCTGATGCCGGACGAGCGCAAGCGTCTCGCCGACCTGATCGAGGCGCGCGTGACGACGCGCAAGCCGACCCCCTATCTGCTCAAGCGCGCCTATATCCAGGGCGTGCCCTTCTATGTCGACGAGCGGGTGATCGTGCCGCGCTCCTTCATCGGCGAGCTGCTCTACTCCGAGTTCTTCGGCGGCGACGAGTTCACGCTGGTCGAGGACCTGTCGTCGATCGAGACCGTGCTCGACCTCTGCACCGGCTCGGCCTCGCTGGCGATCCTCGCCGCGGACGTGTTCGGCAATGCCGAGATCGATGCCGTCGACCTGTCGCCGGATGCGCTCGAGGTCGCCAAGATCAACGTCGCCGAGCATGGCCTCGGCAACCGGATCGAGCTTTATGAGGGCGACCTGTTCGCGCCGCTCGGCGACAAGCGCTACGACCTGATCCTGACCAACCCGCCCTATGTCGACGAGATCGCCATGGAAGAGCTGCCGGAAGAGTACCGGCACGAGCCGGAGATGGCGCTGGCCTCCGGCCTCGACGGTCTGGATATCGTGCGGCGCATCCTCGAGGCGGCGCCTGCCCATCTCAATCCGGGCGGCGGCATCCTGTGCGAGATCGGCGCCGGCCGCGAGATCATCGAGGCTGAATATCCGCATCTCGATTTCTTCTGGCTCGATACCGACGAGAGCGAGGGCGAGGTGTTCTGGCTCTCGGCCCAGAGCCTCGGCGTCGCCGATCTCGATACCGAGGACTTCGAGGACGAGACGCCCGCCGACGATTGATTGTCACGCCGGCAATCGAATTGGCCCTCTCCCGCGTCGCGGGGGAGGGCCTTTTTCATGCGCCGGTCAGGCGCCGATCTCCAGCATGATCGGCTCGGCCGCCGGCTTCGGCCGGCGCGCGCGCAACGTGACCAGCGTCACCAGCGCGGCGGCGAAGGTGATCGCGGCGCAGACGAGCATGGTGGCGCGGAAGGCGTCGCCATAGGCGTCGGCAGCCGCCATGCGAGCGATCGACGGGGCCAGCGCCGCGGC
>JAEWAD010000083.1 GCA_023391905.1 Pseudomonadota bacterium
GTGGTTGTTGACGCCGAGCGCCTGCTCCAGTTCCTCGTCGGTCATGCCGGTGATGATGCGCTCGACGTCCTCGACGCTCGATTGCTTCGGGTTTATGTCGTCGGCGACGACGCGGCCACCGCGCATCACCACAATCCGGTCGACCACCTGGAAGACGTGGTGGATGTTGTGGGCGATGAAGATGCAGGAATGGCCGGACTTGCGGGCGTTGCGCACGAAGCGCAGCACGCCCTGGGTCTCCGCGACGCCGAGATTGTTGGTCGGCTCGTCAAGGATGATCAGGTCGCTCTCGAAATACATCGCGCGGGCGATCGCGACCGCCTGGCGCTCGCCGCCGGACAGCGAGCCGACCGGTGTCGAGGGCGGGATGTTCTTGCTGATGCCGACACGCTTCAGGAGATCGCGGGCGACCGCGTCCATGGCGGCATGGTCGAGCCGGTTCAGGAAGCGCGGTCCCTTCACCGGCTCGCGGCCGAGGAACAGGTTGCGCGCGATCGAGAGCTGGGTGACCAGGGCCGAGTCCTGGTAGATCGTCTCGATGCCGTTGGCGATGGCGTCGGTGGTCGTGCGGATGCTCACCTTCTTGCCGCGCACATAGATGTCGCCGCTGGTCGAGGGCACCGCGCCCGAGAGCACCTTGATCAGCGTCGACTTGCCGGCGCCGTTGTCGCCGAGCAGGCCGACGATCTCGTTTTCGCGGACGTTGAAGTCGACGTCCTTCAGGGCCTGGACCTTGCCATAGGCCTTGGAGACTCGCTCCATGCGGATGAGGTCGGTCATGGTCAGGTTCCCGCCTGGTGCCGGCGCTCGAGGATGGAGTGCAGCGTCATCATGCCGAGGATGATCGCGCCGATGAAGATGTTGTAGGCAAGGCCGGGCACGCCGATCAGCACGATGCCGTTGCGCATGACGCGCAGGATGAACACGCCGAGCACGGTGCCGATGATCGTGCCGCGGCCGCCCATCAGCGCCGTGCCGCCGATCACCACCATGGCGATGACCTCGAGCTCGTAGCCGGCGCCGCTGTTCGGGTTGGCGGCCGAGGTGCGGATCGAGCTGATCACGCCAGCGAACGACGCCATCGTCGCCGACAGCATGAAGAGCAGGACCTTGGTGCGGTTGACGTTGACGCCACGCGCCCGCGCCGCGCCAGGATTGCCGCCGGTCGCCTGGATCCAGTTGCCGGCCTTGGTCTGGGTCAGCACATAGCCGAGCGCCAGCGCGACGCCGATGAACCAGAACAGCGACATGTAGATGCGGAACGGGCCGACATAGAAATCGCCGACGAGGACATGGGCGAGCCAATGCTGGCCGGCGCTCCAGGTCCGCTGCGGGAAGCCGTCGGAGATGAACAGCGCCACGCCGCGCACAACGAGCAGCATGCCGAGCGTGACGAGGAAGGACGAGATCTTGATCCGCGTCACGAACAGGCCGTTGGCAAGCCCGATCAGCGCGGCGATGCCGAGCGCGATCAGGAATGCGACCTCGAGCGAGGTGATGCCGGAATTGAACAGCGTCCACATCAGGACGGGCGCGAAGCCGAACACCGAGCCGACCGAGAGGTCGAACTCGCCCGCCGTCATCAGGAGCGTCATGGCAAGAGCGATCAGGCCGAGCTCGACGGTGAAGGACAGCGTGTTCGAGATGTTGAGCGGTGACAGGAAGTCCGGGTTGATCGACCAGAAGACGGCGATTTCCGCGATCAGCAGGACGAGCGGGCCGAACTCCGGCTTCGAGACGAAGCGCTGGATGAGGGAACGGTTTTCCACGGGGCAGACCGAGATGTCAGGAGGGCAGGCAGGTCGCCGCCGCGCGCAACGCGGTCATGCGGCCGTCGAGACGGGGCATCCGCGGCGAGGCCGCGGATGCCGTTCCAGGCGGGATTACTTGCCCGACAGGATGTCGTCGTAGATCTGCGCGGTGTCCTTCTCGTAGAGGGCACCGGTGATGACGTTGAAGCCCGGCGGGATGCCGCCCGAGGCCATGTTGGCGAGCGACAGCGCGACGTAGCTGGTCGCCTGCGGGTCCTGCCACTGCGCGGCGTTGACGTAGCCGTTCAGCACTTCCTGCGTGGTGTCGAGCGAGTTGCCCCAGCCTACGACCGGGATTTCGCCCGGCTTGACGCCGACCTGGTCGAACACGCGCTTGATCGAGCCGGTGACGAGGTCGCCGAGGCCGATGATCGCGGTGACCTTGGCGCGGTTGGCGGTGAGGTAATCGACCATGCGGGTGATCACCTCGGCCTGGTCGAGCGTTGCTTCGGTGACCTCATAGTTGATGCCGAGCGGACCGAACACGCTCTTGATGCCTTCCTCTTCCTGCACGCCATAGGTGGCGCCCGGAATCTCGACCGGCATCCAGACGAAGTCGCCCTTCTTCACCAGGCCCTTGTCGACGAGGTACTGCGCCCAGGCGCGGCCGAACACGACGTTGTCGCCACCGACATAGGCGTCGAAGCTGGCCGACGGGTCGGGCGTGTTGAAGTTGATGATCGGAATCTTGGCCGCGTTCGCTTCCTTGGCCACCTCGACCAGGCTGCCCGGATCGGGGCTGGTCGTGACGATGCCGTCGGCCTTGGCGGCGATGGCGGCGCGCACCGCTTCCTGGTGCGAGGCGACGTTGCCCTGGTGGAACGAGGTGTTCACGGTGTTGCCCGTGTCCTTCGCCCATTGCTGCGCGCCGGCGAGGAAATAGGTCCAGACCGGATCAGCCGAGGTGCCGTGCGAAATCCAGTAGAACGTCTTGGCCTGCGCAACCGCAGGCACTGCTAGCGCTAGCATCGCGCCGGTTACAAGTACCGCGAGTTTCCTGAACAATTGAATCCCTCCCATTGGGTCGATGCGTCCCGCGACCACGGCTATGGCTGCCGTTCCGCCGCCTAGGAGCGGCGCGCATGCGGTCGGGCCGGAGGTTGCCTCCTGGCCCCTGGCCGCTGCGGTCTGGTGCGAGAGTGGCACATCGATGCCGCGCGCTCAACAGGCGCTGCGACAGATAGTCGCCGGTTGGTAGCGCTAGCAGTTGAGCGAGACGCTGCGTCGCCTGGGCGTGACCTGCTAGAGCCGGTCGCGCAGCGCGTACCAGCTCATGCCGGCAACGAGGGCAGGCCAGCGCAGCAGCTTGCCGCCGGGGAAGCGCGGGCAGGGGAGGGTGGCGAAGGCGTCGAGCTTCGCCGGGTCGCCGAGGATCGCCTCGGCCAGGATCTTGCCGCCGAAGGGCGCGAGCGCGACGCCCTGGCCGGAATAGCCGGACGCGGCATAGACGCCGGAGCGCACCTTGCGCAGGAAGGGCAGGCGGTTGACGGTGACGGCGAGCGTGCCGCCCCAGGCATGGTCGATCCGCGCACCGCCGAGCGCCGGGTAGATCTTGGTCAGGTGGTGGCGGACGAAGGCGGTGATGTCGGCCGGGTCCGAGCGCGTATAGGTCTCGCCGCCGCCGAACAGGATGCGGCCGTCCGGGGTCGGTCGCCAGTAATAGACGACGAAGCGCGAATCCGAGACCGCCTCGCCGCCGGGGATCAGTCCGCCCGGCTGGCCGGCGCCGATCGGCGCGGGCGTCAGGATGTAGTTCTTGATCGGCATCGCCCGGGTCTCGGTCTCCTGGTCGATGCCGTCGAGCAGGCCGTTGCCGGCGAGGATGACGATCTCCGCCGTGATCCGGCCGCGCAGCGTCTCGATGACGGGCGCGCCGCCGCCCTCGACCAGCTTCTTCGCCGCCGTCTGCTCGTGGATGCGGGCTCCCGCCTTGGCGGCGGCCCTGGCCAGGCCTTGCGCGAATTTGAGGGGATGCAGGTGGCCGGCCGTGCGGTCGAGCCGGCCGCCGTAATAGGCGTCGGTGCCGATCATCGGGGCCAGCTTTTCGGGCCCGATCCATTCGGCCGCGGCATAGCCGTAGTCGCGGTTCAGCTTCTCGACATAGTGCCGCTCTTCGTCGACGAGGCGTGCCTTGTGCACCGCCTCGACGAGGCCGGGCCGCCATTCGGCGTCGATGCCGTGCTTGTCGATCAGCTGGTGGACCAGCGTCTTCGCCTCCTCGGCGAGGTTCCAGAGGCGGTGGGCGGCCGGCAGGCCGAGGCGCTTCTCCAGCCATTCCTGGTCGCGGCGCTGGCCCGTGTGGAGCTGGCCGCCATTGCGTCCCGACGCACCCCAGCCGACCTTCTCCGCCTCGATCAGCACGACATCGAGGCCGGCTTCGGCGAGGTGCAGCGCCGCCGACAGCCCGGTATAGCCGCCGCCGATGATGGCGATGTCGGCGCGCGTGTCGCCGTCCAGCGGGGCGAAGGCGAGCGTCTGGTCGGCGGTCGCGGCGTACCAGGAGGGCGCGTGGGGTCGATTCATGCGTGCATCGCCATAGGCTGGGCCGTCAGGCGGCCCCGGTTGCTGGATCTTGGTTGGCGCGTCGGAGGATCCGGCGCGCCATATCACGTTCGGTCACGCTCACTTCGCGCGAACCGGCAACCGATGCGCGGGAACGCGCTCAGACGTTCAGCAGCAGGAACTCGCGTTCCCAGGGGCTGATCACCTGCATGAAGGTCTCGTATTCGGCCCGCTTGATCGCGCCATAGGTCGCGACGAAGCGTTCGCCGAAGATCTCCGCCAGCTCTTCCTGCTCCTCGAACAGCGCCACCGCCTCGAGCAGGCCGCGTGGCAGGTCGATCTCGTCGGAGTTGGCCGAGCCCGTCACCGGGTCGCCGACCTTCAGCCCTTCCATCAGGCCGAGATAACCGCAGGCGAGCGAGGCGGCTATGGCGAGATAGGGGTTGGCGTCGGAGGAGGGCAGGCGGTTTTCCAGCCGTCGCCCGGCCGGCCCGGAATTCGGCACGCGCAGGCCGACGGTGCGGTTGTCGTAGCCCCATTGCGTGTTGACCGGCGCCGAGGACGAGCGCACCAGGCGGCGGTAGGAGTTCACATAGGGCGCCAGCATGCAGAGCACGGCCGGCAGGTATTTCTGCGAGCCGCCGATGAAGGCGAAGAACTTCGAGGTCGGGTTGCCGTCCTCGTCGGAGAAGATGTTCTGGCCCGTCGCCATGTCGATGACGGACTGGTGGATGTGCATGGCCGAGCCGGGCTCGCGCGACATCGGCTTCGCCATGAAGGTGGCGTACATGTCGTGCCGGAGCGCCGCCTCGCGGATCGTGCGCTTGAAGAGGAAGACCTGGTCGGCGAGCGCCAGCGGGTCGCCGTGCAGCAGGTTGATCTCCATCTGCGCCGCGCCCTCCTCGTGGATGAGCGTGTCGATCTCCAGGCCCTGTTGCTCGGAGAAATCGTAGATGTCGTCGAAGAGATCGTCGAACTCGTTGATCGCCGCGATCGAATAGGACTGCCGCGCCGCCTCGGGCCGGCCGGAGCGCCCGGTCGGCGGCTCGAGCTGGTAGTCGGGGTCGGTGTTCGGCTTGACGAGGTAGAATTCGAGTTCCGGCGCGACCACCGGCTGCCAGCCCTGATGGGCGTAGAGCTCGACGATCCGGCGCAGCACCTGGCGCGGCGCGGTTTCGACCGAGCGGCCGTCGCGGTGATAGGCGTCGTGGATCACCTGCGCCGTCGGGTCGGTTTCCCACGGCACCACGCAGAGCGTCGACATGTCGGGCTCGAACATGACGTCCTGGTCGGCGGCGTCGCTCTGGAAGCGGTCGTCGTCGTCGGGATAGTCGCCGGTGATCGTCTGGGTCAGGATCGAGCCCGGCATCGACATGGTCGGCCCGGCGAGGAATTTCTGCACGGGCATCATCTTGCCGCGGGCGACGCCGGCCTGGTCGGGGACGACGCATTCGATGTCCTCGATGCCGCGCGCCTTGAGCCAGTCGCGCGCCTCGTCCAGCGTTTTGACGCCGCGGACGTTGCCGTCCACAACCTTGGCGCCCTTCTTCCGTTTACCCACGATCTCTCCTCGACTGTGACGCGTCTTTCCCCGGAGTGTCGCCAGCGCCGGAGCGAAGTCAACTTGCCCTCGTCCCATGCGGCGTCAGGTCCTTGCGGACGGGCGCTATAATCGGTTGAGGTAGCAGGAAATCCCTTCTAACGTCTGAAACTTGGAATGGGTCAGGGGCCTGGTGCGCCCGGCTGGGCAGGGCCTCATAGAGGGGAACGTAATGGTCAAGAATGCCTTCCGCGGCGCGCTTGCCGCGGTTCTGATGGTCGGAGCCGCCAGCGGCGCAGTCGCCGCCGACAAGGAAGTCCGCATCTTCAACTGGTCCGACTACATCGATACGTCGATCATCGAGGACTTCACCAAGGAAACCGGCATCAAGGTCGTCTACGACGTCTACGACTCGATGGAGATCCTCGAGACGAAGATGCTGGCCGGCGGCTCGGGCTACGACATCGTCGTCCCGACCGATCGCAACCTGATGCGCATGATCGAAGTCGGCGTGTTCCAGAAGCTCGACAAGTCGAAGATCCCGAACCTCTCGCATGGGTGGGACGAGATCACGACCCGGCTCGCCACCTATGATCCCGGCAACGAATATGCCGTGAACTACATGTGGGGCACCACCGGCACCGGCTACAATGTCGCGAAGATCAAGGAGATCATGCCGGACGCGCCGGTCGACTCCATGGATATGTTCTTCAAGCCGGAAGTCGTCTCCAAGTTCAAGGATTGCGGCGTCTACATGCTGGATTCGCCGGACGACGTGATCCCGGCCGCGCTCAGCTATCTCGGCCTGCCGCCGGATTCGAAGGATCCGGCCGAGATCGAGAAGGCGGGCGAACTGCTGATGTCGATCCGCCCCTATATCCGCAAGTTCCATTCGTCGGAGTTCATCCAGGCACTCGCCAATGGCGATATCTGCCTGGCCTTCGGCTATTCGGGCGACGTCATCCAGGCGCGTGACCGCGCCGCGGAAGCCGGCAACAATGTCGAGGTCGCCTATGCGATCCCGAAGGAAGGCGCGCTGCTCTGGATGGATTCGATGGCCATTCCCAAGGACGCGCCGAACCCGGAAGCCGCGCACGCCTTCATCAACTACATCCAGCGGCCCGAAGTGATCGCCAAGGCGACGAACTACGTTTCCTATGCCAACGGAAACAAGGATTCGAAGGCCTTCATCGACAAGGAGATCCTCGATGACAAGACGATCTACCCGGACGATGCAGTGATGAAGAAGCTCTACACGACGACGCCGAACGACCCCAAGGTCCAGCGTGTCGTCACCCGGCTCTGGACCAAGATCAAGAGCGGCACGTGATCCAGTAGACAAAAGGGGCCCGGTCTTGTACCGGGCCCTTTCACGATGGGTATCGAATCCGGGGGTAGAGGCCTCATGGCAGGTAAGTCGCTAACGGCGGGCAAGTCGCTGGGGCCCATCAGGCGCGCTTTCGCGCCCTGGAACGACCCCACGGCCAAGCCCTTCATCCAGTTTCAGAACGTCACCAAGACGTTCGGCGACTTCACGGCCGTGGACGATCTCTCGCTCAACATCTACGAGCGCGAGTTCTTCGCGCTGCTCGGTCCGTCCGGCTGCGGCAAGACCACGCTGATGCGGATGATCGCCGGCTTCGAGGAGCCGACCAGCGGCCAGGTCCGCCTCGCCGGGCAGGCCCTCGTCGGCGTGCCGCCCTATCGGCGGCCGCCCAACATGATGTTCCAGTCCTACGCGCTGTTCCCGCACATGAATGTCTGGGACAACATCGCCTTCGGCCTGAAGCAGGACGGCATGCCGAAGCCCGAGATCGCCGCGCGCGTCGACGAGATGCTGGCGCTGGTGAAGCTCGAGAAATTCGCCAAGCGCAAGCCGCACCAGCTGTCGGGCGGCCAGCGGCAGCGCGTCGCGCTGGCCCGCTCGCTGGCCAAGAAGCCCAAGGTTCTGCTGCTCGACGAGCCCCTCGGCGCGCTCGACAAGAAGCTGCGCGAGGAGACCCAGTTCGAGCTGATCGACCTGCAGGTCAAGCTCGGCATGACCTTTGTCATCGTCACGCACGACCAGGAAGAGGCGATGACGGTCGCCGATCGCATCGCCGTCATGGACCATGGCAAGATCGTCCAGATCGCGACGCCGGCCGAGATCTACGAGCAGCCGAATTCGCGCTACGTCGCCGACTTCATCGGCGAGATCAACCTGATCGAGGGCACGATCAGCGCGATCGAGGGCGGCATCACGACGCTCGACTGCACCGGTACCGGCGCCAAGGTCCAGGTGACGCAGGACGGCGGCGCCAAGGTCGGCGACACGGCCTGGTTCGCCGTGCGGCCGGAGAAGGTCGCGATCTCGCTGACGCCGCCGGCCGATCCGAGCATCAATGCCGTCACCGGCGAGGTCTGGGACATCGCCTATCTCGGCGACGTCTCGATCTACCACGTCCGCCTCTCCACCGGCGCGACGGTCAAGGCAACGATCACCAATACCACACGTCTCGTCGAGCGGCCGATCACGTGGGACGACAAGGTCTGGCTGACCTGGTCGCGTGACGGCGGCGTCGTGCTGACGAGGTGACGCCATGGCGATGACGACGGATCCGGTGACGCCGGGGCACGCAGGCTGGCTCCGGTGGCTGGTCGTGGCAGTGCCCTATCTCTGGCTGATCCTGCTGTTCCTGGCGCCGTTCCTGATCGTGCTGAAGATCTCGGTCTCGACCACCGCGATCGCCATGCCGCCCTATACGCCGGTGCTGGATTTCACCTCCGGTCTCGGAGCCTTGTGGGAGCAGTTCCAGGAGTTCAGCTTCGACAACTACGTCTTCCTGACCGAGGACGCGCTTTACTGGAAGTCCTATCTGTCGAGCCTGCAGATCGCGCTGATCTCGACCTTCCTGATCCTCCTTGTCGGCTATCCGATCGCCTATGGCATGGCGCGCGCCAAGCGCGAATGGCGGCCGACGCTCTTGATGCTGGTGATCCTGCCGTTCTGGACCTCGTTCCTGATCCGCGTCTATGCGTGGATGGGCATCCTGAAGCCGGAGGGGCTGCTGAACCAGCTGCTGCTCTGGCTCGGCGTGATCGATACGCCGCTCAACATCATGCCGTCGACGCTCGCCGTCTATATCGGCATCGTCTACTCGTACCTGCCCTTCATGATCCTGCCGCTCTACGCGACGCTGGAGAAGCTCGACGAGACGCTGCTCGAGGCGGCGGCCGATCTCGGCTGTCCGCCGATGCAGGCATTCTGGAAGATCACCTTCCCGCTGTCGCTGCCGGGCGTCATCGCCGGCTGCTTCCTGGTGTTCATTCCGGCGGTCGGCGAGTTCGTCATTCCGGACCTGCTCGGCGGTTCCGATACGCTGATGATCGGCAAGACGCTCTGGGCCGAGTTCTTCTCGAACCGCGACTGGCCGGTCTCGTCCGCCGTCGCCGTCGTGCTTTTGGCGATCCTGGTGGTGCCGATCATGCTGTTCCAGAACGCGCAGAAGAAAGTGACGGAATAGGCGATGCGGCTGATCCTGCTTCAGGCCGGTCGTCCGGCCGCCATTTCGGGAGGGGGACGATGAGACGCGGTCCGTCCTGGTTCAACATCACCGCGATCACGCTCGGCTTCGCCTTCCTTTACCTGCCGATCGTCCTGCTCGTGATCTATTCGTTCAACGCCTCGAAGCTGGTGACGGTGTGGGGCGGGTTCTCGACGCACTGGTATGTCGCGCTGCTCAGCAACCAGGGCCTGCTCGACGCGGCCTGGGTGACGATCCGCGTGGCGCTGCTCTCCGCGACCTTCGCGACCGTGCTGGGCACGATGGCGGCGATCGCCCTCGTGCGCTACGGCCGCTTCCCGGGCGGGACGCTGTTTTCCGGCATGGTGTTCGCGCCGCTGGTCATGCCCGAGGTCATCACCGGCCTCGCCATGCTGCTGCTCTTCGTCGCCATCGGCTTCGCGCGTGGCTTCTGGACGCTGACGCTGGCCCACATCACCTTCTCCATGTGCTTCGTCGCCGTGGTGGTGCAGTCTCGCCTGGTCAGCTTCGACCGCAGCCTCGAGGAGGCGGCGCTCGATCTCGGCTGCCCGCCGCTCCGGACCTTCTTCACCATCACGTTGCCGCTGATCCTGCCGGCCGTGGTGGCAGGCTGGATGCTCGCCTTCACGCTGTCGCTGGACGATCTCGTCATCTCGAGTTTCACGACGGGTCCGGGCGCCACGACGCTGCCGATGAAGATCTACAGCCAGGTGCGCCTCGGCGTGACGCCGGAGATCAACGCCATCTGCACGATCCTGATCGGCATCGTCACGACCGGCGTCATCATCGCCTCGATCGTCACCAAGCGGCGCGAGGTCGAGCGCCAGCGGGCCGAGCGCCTGGCCCTCCAGACAGGCTGAGTGCTCAGTTTAAAATACCCGGGTAATATTGACGGATCGGTTTTGCCCGGGTAATTTGCGCATCTTGATTGAGGAGATGCGGCCATGGGCGTTGCGAAAACCATCTACTGCACGGCCTTCCAGGGCCTGACGCGGATTGCCTCCGGCGTGCTGCCGGAGGTGGCGCTGAAGAGCAAGGAGGCGCTCGAACGCGGCGGCGATCCCGTGCTGCTGTTCGACGACGAGACGAGCCGGCCGATCGAAGTCGATTTCCGCGGCACGGCCCAGGACGTGCTGGCGCGGCTGCAGCCGGCGCCGGCGGAGGAATCCAGCAAGGAACCGGCGGAAGAAGCGCCGCCGTCGCGCGGACCGGGGCGCCCGAAGCTCGGCGTGGTGTCGCGCGAGGTGACGCTGCTGCCGCGGCATTGGGAGTGGCTGAACGGCCAGCCCGGCGGCGCGTCGGTAACGCTGCGCCGGCTGGTGGACGAGGCGCGCCGCGACTCCGAGAGCGGCGACCGCATCCGTCGGGCCCGCGAGGCGACGCTCCGCTTCATGACCGCGATGGCCGGTGATTTGCCGCTCTACGAGGACGCCAGCCGCGCCCTGTTCGCCGGCGATGCAGAGGGGTTCCGGCAACGGATCGACGCCTGGCCGGTTGATGTCCGGGACCATGTCGAGAAGCTGTCTCGTTCCGCCTTTGAAACCTCCCAGGCCGAATAGTCTCCGGCCTGTTCCGGGAAGTCCGTCATGTCGCTGCCGCCGCTCTGGAGGGTGTTTCTCGCCTTCCTCGGCCCGATGATCCTCAGCAACGTGCTGCAGGCGCTGTCGGGCACGCTGAACAACATCTATCTCGGCCAGATGCTCGGAGTCGGCGCGCTCGCCGCCGTCTCCGCCTTCTTCCCGATCCTGTTCCTGTTCATCTCCTTCACCATCGGCCTCGGCGCCGGCGCCTCGGTGCTGATCGGCCAGGCCTATGGCGCGCAGAAGCTGGACACCGTGAAGGCGGTCGCCGGCACCACGCTGAGCGTCGCGGTGCTGTTCGGCCTCGTGGTCGCGATCTTCGGCGGTGCCTTCACCGCGCCGATCCTGAAGCTGGTCGGCACGCCGGCTGACATCCTGCCCGACGCGACGGCCTATGCCCGCGTCATGCTGATCGCCATGCCGGGCCTGTTCGTGTTCCTGCTGATGACGGCGATGATGCGCGGCGTCGGCGATACGGTGACGCCGCTCTACGCGCTGACGCTGTCGACGGTGACGGGCCTGCTCGTCACGCCGGCGCTGATCCGCGGCTGGTTCGGCCTGCCGCAACTCGGTATCCTCAGCGGCGCCGTCGCCTCGATCGCCTCCTTCCTCGTCGCGCTCGCCTGGCTCGCCTTCTACATGCGCCGGCGCAACCATCCGCTCGCGCCCGACATGGCGTTGATCCGGCATCTGCGCATCGACGGGAAGCTGCTCGCCTCCGTGCTGAAGATCGGCATTCCTTCCGGCGTCCAGCTGATCCTGGTGTCCGTGGCGGAGATCGTCGTGCTGGCGCTGGTCAACTCATTCGGCTCCGACGCCACCGCCGCCTATGGCACCGTCAACATGGTCATCAACTACGTGCAGTTCCCGGCGATCTCGATCGCGATCACCGCGTCGATCCTCGGCGCGCAGGCGATCGGGGCGGGGCGGACGGAGGCGCTCGGGCCGATCACCCGCACCGCCGTGATGCTGAGCCTGATCATCACGGGTTCGCTCGTGACTCTGTCCTACCTGTTCTCGCGGCCGCTGATCGGTTTCTTCATCACCTCGGGGCCGGTGATCGAGCTGGCGCAGGATCTGCTCCACATCGTGCTCTGGGGCTACATCATCTTCGGCGTGTCGAGCGTGCTGGCCGGCGTGATGCGGGCGAGCGGCACGGTGCTGGTGCCGACGGCGATCTCGATCTTCGCCATCATCGGCATCGAGGTGCCGGTCGCCTACTGGCTGTCCGGCATCTTCGGCATCAACGGGGTCTGGGCCGCCTATCCGATCGCCTATATCGCCATGCTCGCGATGCAGGCGAGCTACTACCAGTTCGTCTGGCGCCGGAAGGCGATCACCCGGATGGTGTAGGCGCGGCCCGGTCGCGCCCCGTCAGTCCTGCGCCGGCAACAGGGCGTCGGCCAGGCTCTTGAGCGGGCTCGGGCCGGAATTCGGAACCCGCTCGCTGCGGCGCGACAGGCCGCTGAAGTCGGGCACCAGGGTCGGATGCTCCCAGCTGCCGCCGATGATGAAGGGCACCGTGACGGCCGTGCTCGTCGGGGTGGTGCCGCGTTCGATCGCCAGCGTGCCGCGGGCGCTGATCGTTGGCGCCTGCAGCAGCGCCTTGCCGGTCAGGTCGATCGAATAGCCGGTGCCCTTGACGGTGATCGGCGAGGCGGTGACCTGGTCCGACGAGATCTCGAAGCTGCCGTCGGCCTGCGCGAACTTGGTCGAGCCGCCGAGCAGGTTGCCGCTGATCGTGCCGTCGGCGGTGATCTGCTGCGACAGCGCGCCGATGTTGATGCCGTCGAAGGTGCCGTCGGTGATCTTCGCCTGGCCGCTGCCGGCGAGCGAGGCCATCAGGCTATTCCAGCTGGTGCCATGCGCCGAGAGATTGACCGTGCCGCTGCCGGTGCCGTCGATCTGGCCGATGCCGAACAGGTCGGAGAGCGCGGCGCGCACCGGCAGGCCGTCGACCCGGCCCTGCAGCGAGGTCGAGGCCGCCTCGTCCTTGAGCGAGGCCGACAGGCTGGCCGACAGCCGGCCGCCATAGAGTTGTGCCTCGCCGATCGAGAGCGTCAGCCGCTCGTCGCGGATCGGCGCCGAGGCGGCGGTGCGCCCGAGGCGGGCGCTGCCGAGCAGGACCTGCGAGGCGGAGACGCGAAGATCCACGTCGCCCTCGTCGAGCGAACTGATCGCGAAGGGCTGGTCGGGGGCGGCGCGCGCCGCGGCGACCGCGCTCGCCAGCGCCTCGGCATAGGCTGAGAGGTCGAGGCTTTCGAAGGCGAGCGTGCCCTGGATCGAGGGGCGGCCGGCGACGCGCTCGAGCGACAGCACGCCTTCGCCCTCGTTGCCGTCGACGCTGATCTTGGCATCGGCGAAGGTCAGGATGCCGGCGGCGAGGCTGGCCTGCGATTCGATCGAGGCGCTGCCGAGCGTCGATCCCTCGCCCATCGGCATGGCGAAGAAGCCGGCGAGGCGGCGGATCGACGGCGTCGTCACCGAAAGCTGCCCCTCGCCCTCCGGGTTCGCCAGGTTGCGGATGGTGCCGTTGAAGGAGGCGCGCAGCGGCGTCGAGGCGATGGCGAAGCGCAGCGCCGTGGGCTGGCCGCCGACGAGGTCGAGCGGCGTGCCGATCGAGCCGTTGAAGTCGAAGTTCTCGTCCTGCCAGCGGGCGCTGCCCTTGATGCTGGCGGTCGCACTCGGATCGGGCCAGTTGACGTCGGCGTCGACGTCGGCGAGCAGGAACTCGGGCTTGCCACCGACAACATAGTGCACGGTGCCGGAATGGACGATCAGCCGGCCGAGCTCGGAATCGCCCCGGAGTGAACGCGGCAGCGTCCAGTTGGCGACGCCGCGCGCATCGATCGTGAAGCGGAAGACCGGCTTTTCCAGCACCAGAGCAGACGGCCGTACATGGCCGACCAGCAGCGACATCAGGCTCAGCTCGGCCTGCAGGCGCTCCATCTCGACCAGCGGTTGCGCGTCGCTGTTGGAGCCGATGCGGACCTTCTCGAAGGTCACCGTCGGATAGGGCGTGAAGGCGACCGTCGGCGTGCCGTCGAAGGTCAGCGCGCGTCCGCTCCAGCCGGCGACCTCGCGCGTGATGGAGCGGCGGACCGCCTCGATGGTGACCAGCTTGGGCGCGACCAGCACGAAGCCGACGCAGATGACGAGAATCGCCAGGATGGCTAGCAGGATTTTCTTCATTTGGCCCGGTGTCGACCGCCCCTCACGTTTCGGAAGGTGCTACGACCGAATGGTTTCCCCGATAGGCAGAATTCCGTGATTTCGCAAGGCTTTTCTCGGTCGCGGCACCCATGTTTCGGGCGTGACTCGGGGATAGGCTGCGGATATCCATGGACGGTCGGCGCATTCATGCCGCACTGCAACCAGTCCGGGAGCCTGTCCACGCCATGACGTCCGAGCCCGTCGCAATCGCCGTCGAGGAACCGCTGTGGCGGCCGTCCGAAGCCCGCATGGCGACGCATCCGATGACGCGCTTCCGGGCCGCCGCGGCCGGACGGGCCGGTCGAGCGCTGCCGGATCATGACGCGCTGCATGCCTGGTCGCTCGAAGATCGAGCCGGGTTCTGGGACCTGGTATGGGATTTCGGCGGGGTCGTCGGCGACAAGGGCGAGCGCCACCTCGTCGACGGGGATCGCATGCCTGGCGCGCGCTTCTTCCCCGACGCGACGCTGAACTTTGCCGAAAACCTCCTGAAGAAGACGGGCGCGGAAGACGCGCTGGTGTTCTGGGGCGAGGAGCGGGTGAAGCGGCGGCTGAGCTGGGACGGTCTCCATGCGCTGGTATCGCGCCTGCAACAGGCGCTCGTCGCCGCCGGCGTCGGACCGGGCGACCGGGTCGCTGCGATGATGCCGAACATGCCGGAGACGATCGCCGCGATGCTGGCGACCGCCTCGATCGGCGCGGTGTGGTCGTCCTGCTCGCCGGATTTCGGGCCGCGCGGCGTGCTCGACCGCTTCGGCCAGATCGAGCCGACGGTCTTCATCGCCTGCGACGGCTACTACTATGCGGGCAAGACGATCGACATCGCCGCGAAGCTCCAAGAGATCGTGCCGGCGCTGCCCTCGCTGAAGGCTGCGGTGATCGTGCCCTATCTTGGCACGGCATCAGCCGTCGCGGCGTCGCTGCCGAAGGGTGTCGCGCTCGACGATCTCATCGCCCCCTTCGCCGCGAAGGCGGTCGCGTTCACGCCGATGCCCTTCGGCGCGCCGCTCTATGTGATGTTCTCGTCGGGCACGACGGGCGTGCCGAAATGCATCGTCCACTCGGCCGGCGGTACGCTCCTGCAGCACATCAAGGAGATCCATCTCCATTGCGGCATCGGCGACGGCGACCGGCTGTTCTACTTCACCACCTGCGGCTGGATGATGTGGAACTGGCTCGCCTCCGGCCTCGCCACCGGCGCGACGCTGCTGCTCTATGACGGCTCGCCGTTCCATCCCGACGGCAACATCCTGTTTGACTATGCCGACGCCGAGCGGATGACGATGTTCGGCACCTCGGCCAAGTTCATCGACGCGATCCACAAGGCCGGACTGAAGCCGATCGAGACGCACGACCTCTCGATGCTCCAGATGATGACCTCGACCGGCTCGCCGCTGGCGCCGGAGAGCTTCTCCTTCGTCTATGACGGCATCAAGCGCGACATCCATCTCGCCTCGATCTCGGGCGGCACCGACATCGTCTCCTGCTTCGTGCTGGGCATTCCCGGCAAGCCGGTCTGGAAGGGCGAGATCCAGGGACCGGGCCTCGGCCTCGCGGTCGACGTCTGGGACGAGGACGGCCGACGGCTCACGGCCGGCAAGGGCGAGCTGGTCTGCCGGCTCGCCTTTCCCTCCATGCCGATCGGCTTCTGGAACGATCCCGACGGCAGCCGCTATCACGCCGCCTATTTCGACCGCTTCGACAATGTCTGGTGCCATGGCGACTTCGCCGAGTGGACGCCGCATGGCGGGCTGATCATCCATGGCAGCTCGGACGCGACGCTCAATCCGGGCGGTGTCCGCATCGGCACCGCCGAGATCTACAACCAGGTCGAGCAGGTGCCCGAGGTGCTGGAGGCGCTGGCGATCGGGCAGGACTGGGACAATGACGTGCGCGTCGTGCTGTTCGTGCGGCTGCGCGACGGCGTGGCCCTCGACGCGGCGCTGGAGAAGGCGATCCGCGACCGCATCCGCACCGGCGCCTCGCCGCGGCATGTGCCGGCCCGGATCGTCGCTGTCGCCGACATTCCGCGCACCAAGTCCGGCAAGATCGTCGAGCTCGCGGTGCGCGAGGTCGTGCATGGCCGGCCGGTGAAGAACCAGGAAGCGCTCGCCAACCCCGAGGCGCTGGCGCTCTATCGCGACCTGCCGGAACTGGCGGTGTGAGCGAGATCTAGCCGACGATCGTCCGCTTCTCCGCCCGCGTGCCGGCGCGGGCGAGGAGGGCAACCGGCAGCATGCCGATGACGACGATGACGAGCGCCGCGATGGCGCCGTCCTCATAGGTGCCGCGCGCCGCCTCGCCATAGACGTAGGTGGCGAGCGTCTCGAAGTTGAACGGCCGCAGCAGCAGCGTTGCCGGCAGTTCCTTCATGCAGTCGACGAAGACGAGCAGCCCGGCGGCCGCGATGGCGGGCGAGAGCAACGGTACGTGGATGCCGCCGATCAGGCGACCGGTGCCGGCGCCGAGCGCATGCGCCGCCATGTCGATCGAGGGCGAGATGCGCGTGAAGCCCGCCTCGATGCCGCCGATCGAGATCGCCAGGAAGCGCAGGCAATAGGCGAGGATCAGTGCCGCGCCCGAACTCATCAGGATCAGGCCGGGCGAACGGCCCCAGATGCCCTTGATCGCGTCGGCGATCCAGTTGTCGAGGCCGGCGATCGGCACCAGCAGGCCGACTGCGAGCACCGTGCCGGGAATCGCGTAGCCGATGCCGGAGAGGCGGATCAGGCCGTGCAGGCTCTTGCGCCGCGACATGCGTCCGGCGCTGGCGAGGAACAGCCCGACGCCGACCGTGATCAGCGCCGCGACGGCGGCGAAGAGCAGGCTGTTGCCGGTCCACACCCAGAGATCGGCCGGGATGCCGCCGAGCTGGATGCGCCGCCAGGCCGAGACGACGAGATAGCTCGCCGGGACGACGAAGCCGAGCAGGATCGGCGCGGCGCAGAGAAGCGTGGCGACGAGCCCGGAGAGGCCGGTCAGCGGCTGCGCCATGGCGGGCTTGTTGCCGCGCGGGCCGGAATAGTTCATGCCGCGCCGCCCGAGCCGCTCGATCAGGACCAGCGCGAAGACGATCGCGAGCATGACGAGCGCGATCTGCGCCGCGCCCTCGATCGAGGAGCGCGTCACCCAGGTGGTGTAGATCGCGACGGTGAGCGTGCGCACGCCGAGGAATTCCGAGGCGCCGATGTCGTTCAAAGCCTCCATCAGCGCGAGGCTGACGCCGACGGCGACCGCCGGGCGCGCCAGCGGCAGCGCCACGGTGCGGAAGGCGCGGAAGCGGTCGGCGCCGAGCGTGCGCGAGGCTTCCAGCATGGACGCCGACTGCATGACGAACAGCGCCCGCACCGGCAGGTAGACGTAGGGGTAGAGGATCAGCCCGAGCAGCAAGATGGCGCCGCCGAGCGAGCGGATGTCGGGGAAGGGCAGGCCGCGTGGATCGCTGATGCCGAGAAGATTGCGCAGGCCCGTCTGCAGCGGACCGATCGGGTGCACCACGTCGAGATAGGCATAGGCCATGACGTAGCTGGGCACGGAGAGCGGCAGGAGCAGCGCCCATTCGAGGATGCGCCGGCCAGGGAAGCGATAGGCCGTCACCAGCCAGGCGGCGCCGATACCAATGGCGGTGACGAGGATGCCGACACCGAGGAGGAGGAGCGCCGTAGTCCGGGCGGCAACCGGCAGGACATTGGCGATCAGATGCGGCCAGAGCGTGCCGGAGCCTCGGGTGGCGAAGAACACGAGGCCGGCGATCGGCGCCAGAGCCAGCAGCGCGACGAGGGCGCAGCCGACCAGCCAGAGGTGGTCGGAGCGGGTGGAGCGGGTGCCGGCCCGCGGCGCCGTCATCGCGGAATCGGTCATGCCCCGGAGGATCCGGGGCATGAGGGGACGGGCGAAACGCCGGTCGGTCGGTGCATGCGGCCGATCAGCCGTCGAAGCCGACGACGTCGACCAGCTCGCTCGCCTGCTTGCGGTCGTTGGCGATCGCGGTCAGCGGCGTCGGGTCGACGGTCAGCGTGCCGAGCTCGGCGATGATCGGGTCGGCGGCGACGCCGGCGCGGACCGGATATTCGAAGTTCGCCTTGGCGTAGATCTCCTGGGCTTCCTGCGAGGCAAGGAATTCCAAGAGCTTGACGGCGTTCTCCTTGTTCGGGGCGTTCTTGGCGACCGCGGCGCCCGAGACGTTCACATGCGTGCCCGCCTTGTCCTTGAAGGTCGGCAGGATGACGCGGATCGCGTTGGCCCATTCCTGCTGCTCGGGGCCGCCCTTGCCGGACCGCATCAGGCCGACATAGTAGGAGTTGGCGATGCCGACGTCGCAGAGATTGGCGAGGATGTCACGCGCCACGTCGCGGTCGCCGCCGCCGGCCTTGCGGGCGAGGTTGCCCTTGACGTCGGTCAGCCAGGTCTTGGTGGCGTCGGCGCCGTCGCGCTCGATCATCGCCGCGATCAGCGAGGTGTTGTAGGGGTGCTGGCCAGAGCGGATGCAGACCTTGCCCTTGAAGCGCGGGTCGGCGAGGTCCTCATAGGTCAGCGTCTCGTCCTTGACGCGGTCCTTCGAGGCATAGATCACGCGGGCGCGCATCGACAGCGCATACCACTGGCCGTCGGCGTCGCGCAGATTGGCGGGGATGGCGGCTTCGAGCGCCTCGGTCTTGACCGGCTGGGTCAGGCCGCGATCGACCAGCTCGATCAGGTTGCCGTAGTCGACGACGGAGAGCAGGTCGGCCGGCGAATTGGCGCCTTCGGTGGCGACGCGCTCGGCGAGGCCTTCCTTGACGAAGATCACATTGGCATTGATGCCGGTCTCTTTGGTGAAGCTGTCGAGAAGCGGCTGGATCAGGCCGGGTTCGCGCGTCGTGTAAACATTGACTTCGCCATCGGCGAGCGCGGGCAGCGCGGACGTAACCAGAACCGCGGCGGCAGCGGCGCTCTGGGCAAGGCGGGCGAGGCTAAGCATCGTCGTGATCTCCGTTCATCGAGGGGGCGGAACCCTGGTCGCCACACTTCGGGGCGACTAACGCCGGCTGCATCCCATCATCCGGAATAGACGTCAATAGAATTTCGCTTGAATATCAGCAGCTTAGACTAATTCCAAAATGGAATCGATCTAAGGTGCGGGGTTTCTACTTGAGGCGAAGCGGTGTGCCCGATCTTTTGCCTTCGCCGCGGCGCGTTTTCCAATCGCGGGGGTAGTGTAGATCGTGGATCTACCACCTTGTCGCCCTAGGCTTCGACCCAGTCGCCACAGGTCGCCTGCACGAGGGCAAGCGCCGCCACCGCCGCCGTGTCGGCACGCAGGATGCGCGGGCCGAGCGGGATCGCGGTGACGAAGGGCAGCTTGCGCAGCGTCTCGCGCTCCTCGGGCGAGAAACCGCCTTCGGGTCCGATCAGCACGGCGAGCGGGCCCCTCGGCAGGCCGCGCAGGATCGAGACGGGATCGGCGCCGGTCTCGTCCTCGTCGCAGAAGATGATGCGACGCTCGGGCTCGTCCTTCGGCCAGCGGGCGAGCAGGGCGGCGAGCTGTTCGGACGGCGCGATCTCCGGGATCGACAGCACGCCGCATTGCTCCGCCGCCTCGATCGCGTTGGCGGAGAGGCGGTCGTCGTTCAGGCGCGTCACCTGGGTGCGGCGGGTGATCACGGGCCGGATCAGCCCGGCGCCCATCTCGACCGCCTTCTGCACCATGTAGTCGAGCCGCGCCTGCTTGATCGGCGCGAACAGGTAGTGGAGCTGCGAGGGCGGCGTCTGTTCGCGCGCGCGCTCGTCTGCCTGCAGCACGGCGCCCTTGCGGCCGGCCTCGGCCAGCGTCGCCCTCCACTCGCCATCACGCCCGTTGAAGATCAAGACCGGGTCGCCCTCGCGCATGCGCAGCACGTTGACGAGATAGTTGGTCTGGCCCTTGTCCATGACGATGCGCGCACCCGCATTGAGCGGCGCGTCGATGAACAGGCGTTGGGTGGTGAAATCATAGCGCGACATGCGCTTCGATAGCGCGGAGCCCGGCCGCGCCGCAAGGTGGGTGGCGCGCGCGGAGCGGAATGGCCGGGTTGACCGGAATCGGACGGGGGGGCATTCAGGGTCGACAGCCACCCGCCGCCGGTTTCCGGCGACATCAGCAAGGCCGCGACCGACTTGACCGATCCCGTCTCAAACGCCGGCGAATATTCCGTCACCGAGATCTCGATGGCGCTGAAGCGCACCGTCGAGGATGCGTTCGGTTTCGTGCGCGTGCGCGGCGAGATCTCCGGCTATCGCGGCCCGCACTCGTCGGGCCACGCCTATTTCGCGCTGAAGGACGATCGCGCCAAGATCGAGGCGGTGATCTGGAAGGGGAATTTCGGCAAGCTGCGCTTCCGCCCCGAGGAGGGCATGGAGGTCATCGCCACCGGCAAGCTGACCACCTTCCCGGGCTCGTCGAAATACCAGATCGTCATCGAGGCGCTGGAGCCGGCCGGCGTCGGCGCGCTGATGGCGCTGCTCGAGGAGCGTCGGCGCAAGCTCGCTGCCGAAGGGTTGTTCGATTCCGCCCGCAAGCGGCCGATCCCTTACCTGCCCCGCGTCATCGGCGTCGTCACCTCGCCGACCGGCGCCGTCATCCGCGACATCCTGCATCGCCTCGACGACCGCTTCCCCGTCCGCGTCCTGGTCTGGCCGGTGCGGGTGCAGGGCGAGACGTCGGCGGCGGAAGTGGCGGCGGCCATCGCCGGCTTCAATGCACTTGCCCCTGATGGCGCGATCCCGCGCCCGGACGTGCTGATCGTGGCGCGCGGCGGCGGCAGCCTGGAGGATCTCTGGGGCTTCAACGAGGAGATCGTCGTGCGCGCGGCGGCCGCGTCGCAGATTCCGCTGATCTCCGCCGTCGGCCACGAGACGGATACGACGCTGATCGACTTCGCCGCGGATCTCCGCGCGCCAACGCCGACCGGTGCTGCCGAAATGGCGGTGCCGGTGCGCTCGGAACTGGTCGGGACGGTGAATGATCTCGGCCGCCGGCTCGACGGCGCCATGCTGCGCCTGGTCGAGGGCCGCCGGCGGGAATTGCGCGCCGCGACCCGCGCCCTGCCGCGCCTCGACGACCTGCTTGCCATCCCGCGCCGCGCCTTCGACGAACTCGCCGCCCGCATCGGCCGGGCGCTTGGCGCCAACACGCTGGCGC
>JAEWAD010000084.1 GCA_023391905.1 Pseudomonadota bacterium
GGTTCATGATGTCGTGGACGACCACGCCCACAATGCCGGAGCGTGAAGTGCGCAGGCTGGCGGCGCGGCGGTTATAGATATAGCCGATCGCGCGCGCATGGGCTTTGATGCGCTCCCTGGTCGAATCGGCGACGAGCGGGCTGTCGCGCAACGCCAGCGACACGGTTGCCGTCGACACCGACAGCGCGTCGGCGATTGTTGAGAGCTTGATCTTTTGTGCCAGTCGGGCCTCCCACAGCGCGCTTTTAAACTGTTTAAAAGGCGCTTATGCCACCATTCACCGGCATTTCAAAGCTTTTTTGCCAGCTCCTCGTCCGCGGCGTTGGGAGCCGTGCTGTTCTTCAGTCTGAGGCGGTGCTCGCGGTGCACGATATAGAGGCCGCTCGCCACGATGATCGCCGCCCCGGCGAGGGTCCATCGATTCGGAAATTGGTCAAACACCACAAAGCCGAGAAAGATCATCCAGACCATCTGCATGTAGGGATAGGGCGCCAGCGCCGAGGTGGTGGCGAGCTTGTAGGCGCGGATCAGCAGCCAATGGCCGAACCCTCCGTAGAAGCCGAGCGAAAGCAGGATGCCCCAGTGGAACAGGTCGGGCGGCATGGAAGCCGTATACGGCACAGTAGGCGCCATCAGCACAACCGGAGCGAGCGCAGAGTAGAAGATCATGCTTTCCGCCGACTCTTGTGAGCCCATGCGCCGGGTCATGATGACGTAGAAGGAATTGGAAAGCATCGACCCAAGTGCAAAGACGTGTCCGAGCTCGAACGTGCCGAAGCCTGGCCGCGTGATGACGAGAACCCCGAGGAAACCCGCGGCAATGGCCAGCCAGCGCCGCCACCCCGCCCATTCGCCTAGCAGCGGCCCGGCAAGTGCGGTGATGAGCATCGGCGAGAAAAAGGCGATCGACATCGTCTGCGCGAGCTGCAGGGTTTCAAGCGCAAGGAAATTGAAGATGGTCGAGCCGAACAGGAAGGCACCGCGCAGGACCTGCGCCGGCAGGTTGACCACGCGAAACATCGCCGGCGTTCGCCACGCCCTGAACAGGATGAGCGCCAGGACGACATGCTCGAAGAAGCGCATCCATGAAACGAAGAGGGCGTCCATGCCCGACAGCACGAGGTATTTCGCGCTCGTGTCGAGACAGGAGAACAGGAGACCGCTGGCCAGTATGCAGGCGATCGCTCGCGACGGCGCCGCTTGCTCGGCGGAATATCGAATTGAGTTCACGGACGGGAATCGGCTCGCCGGGAGAGAATGCCAGGGTTTCTCCGACAATCCGTCGCGCCCCGCAACATATCAATAGGTCGCAGCCGAACGCCAATCTTGCCGGCTACAGAGTATGATCCCGAACCGAAGGTCAGCCCAGCAAAAATCGCAGACCTTTTTTGGTGAGACCATTCAGCAATACAACGACATGGAGCAGGGCGGATGACTCCACTTCAAAGTCATCCTGCTCTATTCGTCGGCTTCGATCTCCTCCTCGATCTCATGCGGAACGGCATCGGACAGATTGGTCTCGATGCGCCACAACAGCTTGGCGAGGGTCTTCTGGTCCTTTTTGTCGAGGCCTTTCAACGCCTGTTTCTCGGTCTTGCGGACTGATTTCTCGATCGCTCGGATGGCATCGCGGCCGGTGTCCGTCAGGAAGACATGCGCCTGCCTTGCATCGGTCTCCGAGGCGCGCTTGTCCAGGAAACCCTGCACTTGGAGCCTGTTGATCGTCTTGGTGATGGTTGGCGGACTCACACCCAACCGTGACGCCAGCTGGCCGGGCGTCTGCCCGTCCTCCTCGCTGAGCGAAAGCATGATCTGATCCTGCCCTGCGTAGAAACCATGATCGAGCAAGCGGGCGGCGAGTGCCGTCCGAGACAGGCGGGCTGCCGATTGCAGCCGGCTCATGGTCGCGCCTCTGTCAGCTTTTGCCATTGATTTCCCCGAAACGAGATGTTGCCTAAGGAAGTTTGTTCTGGCTTCACCGGTAAGTCGTGCACAACAGCAGTCCCACTCTGCCGCGTTCAGAGCTTTGCCGGCAATGGATTTGTTTCTCGCTGCGCAATGCCAGAGAAATTTATCAAACAGATGACAGATTTGCCGTGACCCGACTTCATCCACCCCAAGCTGCATGGACACGAGTGGCACCAGTCGAATCGAACTGTATCGGAACGGACGTGCAATTCACGCCATCCCATCCTATATGCTGCCGACATCCTGAAAAACTTCGAAGGCCTCACGATGAGTGAAACCACCCAGACGCAAATCCCCGTCACGGTGCTGACAGGCTATCTCGGCGCGGGCAAGACGACGCTGCTCAACCGCATCCTGTCTGAAAGCCACGGCAAGCGCTACGCCGTCATAGTCAACGAATTCGGCGAGATCGGCATCGACAACGACCTGATCGTGGAATCCGATGAGGAAATCTACGAGATGAACAATGGCTGCGTCTGCTGCACGGTGCGCGGCGACCTGATCCGCGTGGTCGAGGGCCTGATGAAGCGCCCCGGCGGCTTCGACGGCATCCTGGTCGAGACCACCGGCCTCGCCAATCCGGCCCCCGTCGCCCAGACCTTCTTCATGGATGACGACGTGCGCGCCAAGTCGCGCCTCGACGCGGTCGTCACCGTCGCCGACGCGATGAACCTTCTGACCCGCCTCGACGACGCTCCGGAAGCCGAAGAGCAGATCGCCTTTGCCGACGTCATCCTCTTGAACAAGACCGATCTGGTCGAGCCGGCGCAGCTCGCGGCCGTCGAGCGCCGCATCCGCGAGATCAACCCGCACGCGACGATCCACCGGACCGAGCGCTGCGCCATCGACCTCGACAAGGTGCTCGATCGCGGCGCCTTCGACCTCGAGCGCATCCTGTCGCTCGATCCGGAATTCCTCGAGGGCGAGGATCATGACCATGATCACGTCCATGACGAGAATTGCGGCTGCGGCCACGACCACCATGATCACGATCATGACCATCATCACCATGACCATGATCACCACGACCATCACCACCACCATCCGCGCCACGACGAGTCGGTGTTCTCGGTCTCGCTGCGCGGCGGCTCGCTCGATCCGAACAAGTTCTTCCCCTGGATCCAGGAAGTCACCCAGGTCGAGGGTCCGAACATCCTGCGCCTGAAGGGCATCCTGTCGATGGATCGCGACCCCGACCGCTACGTGCTGCAGGGCGTGCACATGATCATCGAGGGCACGCACCAGCGTCCCTGGGCCGAGGGCGAGAAGCGCGAGAGCCGCCTCGTCTTCATCGGCCGCAAGCTGAACGAGGAAGCCCTGCGCAAGAGCTTCGAAGCCTGCCTGATGCCGGCGGCCTGACGGCCGCCTTCCTTTCGAACGCGTCGCTCCGGCTCCGGCCGGAGCGATCGACGCCCCTGCACGACATCGACCGGAACCGTCTCTTGCCCACGATCCAGACCTTTCCCCTCGACGCCTTCGTCGTGGCGGCGCAGTTCATCGACGACACGCCGGCCTTCGCGCTCGGCGACGGCACGGTTGCCGTCACGGACGGGCCGACGGCCGAGAAGCTCGGCGTCCACACCGGCGGCCTGCTCGCCGCCGCCCGCTCGCAGGACGGCAGCCTCCTGGTCACGACGGGCGATGACGGCCGCGTCTGCGCCACCGACGCCGAAGGCCGGGTCGGCGAGCTCGCCAGCCAGCCGAAGAAGTGGATCGACCAGGTCGCCTGCGGCCCGGACGGCATCCTCGCCTATGCCAGCGGCAAGCAGGTCTTCGTGCGTTTCGCCGATGGGCGCGAGCGCGTGCTCCAGCACGAGCGCACCGCCGCCGGCCTCGCCTTCGCGCCGAAGGGGCTGCGCCTCGCCGTCGCCCGCTACAACGGCGTCTCGCTCTGGTGGGTCGGCACCGACGCCAAGCCGACCGAGTTCGAATGGAAGGGCTCGCATCTCGGCGTTACCTTCTCGCCGGACGGCAAGAACGTCATCACCACCATGCAGGAGAATTCGCTGCATGGCTGGCGCGTCGCCGATGGCGGCGGCCACATGCGCATGTCCGGCTATCCCGGCAAGGTGAAGTCGATGTCGTGGTCGGCCAAGGGCCGCTTCCTGGCGACGTCGGGCGCCGAGATGGCCGTGCTTTGGCCGTTCCATTTCAAGGACGGCCCGATGGGCAAGCAGCCGCTGCAGCTCGGCACGCGCGATCAGGTCGTCACCTTCGTCGCCTGCCATCCGACCGAGGAGGTCGTGGCGATCGGCTACAAGGACGGCATGGTGCTGGCGGTGCGCTTCGCCGATGGCGACCAGGCCATCCTGCGCAAGCCCGACGAGGGCGGCGCGGTCAGCGCGCTCGGCTGGGACAAGAAGGGCGTCCGCCTCGCCTTCGGCACCGAGGGCGGCATGGCCGGCGTGGTCGACCTCGCCGGCTGAGGGTCTGCCCCTGCGCCTTCCCTGGAGAAGCGGGGCGGCGGCCGAATGCCGACGGGCGTAGGCCTTGAGCCCCGCCC
>JAEWAD010000141.1 GCA_023391905.1 Pseudomonadota bacterium
AGACCCCGGCCTCCATGCTGCTGCTGGCGGAGCTGATCGCCGATCTCCTGCCGCCGGGCGTGCTCAACGTCGTCAACGGTTTCGGCCTCGAGGCCGGCAAGCCGCTCGCCTCCAGCCCGCGCATCGCCAAGATCGCCTTCACCGGCGAGACGACGACGGGCCGGCTGATCATGCAGTACGCCTCGCAGAACCTGATCCCGGTGACGCTGGAGCTGGGCGGCAAGTCGCCCAACATCTTCTTCTCCGACGTCGCGGCCGAGGATGACGACTTCCTCGACAAGGCGATCGAGGGCTTCGTCATGTTCGCGCTCAACCAGGGCGAGGTCTGCACCTGCCCGAGCCGCGCGCTGATCCACGAGAAGATCTATGACCGCTTCATGGAGAAGGCGCTGAAGCGCGTCGCCGCGATCCAGCAGGGCGACCCGCTCGATCCGGCGACGATGATCGGCGCGCAGGCCTCCAGCGAACAGCTCGAGAAGATCCTCTCCTATCTCGACATCGGCAAGAAGGAAGGCGCCGAGGTTCTGGCCGGCGGCGCACGCAACGAACTGCCGGGCGACCTCGCCGGCGGCTATTACGTCCAGCCGACCGTGTTCCGCGGCCACAACAAGATGCGGATCTTCCAGGAAGAGATCTTCGGACCGGTCGTCTCGGTCACCACGTTCAAGGATGACGAAGAGGCGCTCTCGATCGCCAACGACACGCTCTACGGCCTCGGCGCCGGTGTCTGGACCCGCGACGGCAACCGCGCCTACCGCTTCGGCCGGGCGATCCAGGCCGGCCGCGTCTGGACCAACTGCTACCACGCCTATCCGGCGCATGCGGCGTTCGGCGGCTACAAGCAGTCCGGCATCGGTCGCGAGAACCACAAGATGATGCTCGACCACTACCAGCAGACCAAGAACATGCTGGTCAGCTACTCGCCGAAGAAGCTCGGCTTCTTCTGAGAAGGGCTCCTCCCCGACTGGCACCGCGCGGCCCCTCCGCGCGGTGCATTTTCCGGAAGAGGCTGCGATGCAAAAGGTATCGGAAGACCGGGTCACCGCAACGCCGGCAGCCCGGAAGCTGCTCGACGAGATCATTGCCGATCACGGCCCGGTGCTGTTCCACCAGTCCGGCGGCTGTTGCGACGGCTCGTCGCCCATGTGCTATCCGCGCGGCGATTTCATCATCGGCGACCGCGACGTCCTGCTCGGCACGATCGGCGACACGCCCTTCTATATCGGCGCCGCGCAATACGAGGTCTGGAAGCACACCGAACTGACGATCGACGCGGTCGACGGCCGCGGCGGCATGTTCTCGCTCGACAATGGCCGCGAGCGCCGCTTCCTCGTGCGCTCGGACATCTGCGCGATCGACTAGCCGGCGAGCCAGCGCATGAAGGCGAAGGCGGCGACCGCCAGGAGCATGACGATCGCAAGACGCGTCAGCACCGCGCCTTCATCCGGGCGGGCTTGCGTCCGCACCGCGCTCCGGCGTGGTCCGGGCTGCATTCGCGGATTGCGGTTCTCGAAAAGGCTGTGGTGCATGCCGAAGCGGCCAAACATCGTTCCAGGTCCCGTGTCGCACGGCACACCGGATCTTCGCGGCGCCGCGCTGCACCCTCAAGCTAGCGACGGCCGGATAGGGTTTTCGATGGGGCCCGACCGGGAAAAGGATAGGATTGTCATAGGAATATCAGTCGCGCGGCATAGGCGCCCGCGCACCGAAACGAAGGGCGGACCGGTCGGGAGATCCCCCCCGCCCTGGGGCCGCCAGCGGCCGGTTGCAGCGCCGCCGTGCCTCTCCGCGTCCATTCGAAAATCGCGGGATGCGTTCTCGCGTCGCATCGATCTGTCAACCGATCAATCGATCAGTGGAACGACCGGAATTCGCATGCAATTGCGAATGGGGGCTCGGTTCAAGCGATACCGCTTTGGCGGACGGTCGCTCTTGAGGATTAGGAAGAACGATGCCGTTCACAGCCCGCTATATCCAGGAACTGACGGATCAACTGAGCCGCCTGGCCAGCCAGGACGGCATGCGAGACCTCGCCTACCTGCTCAAATTGGCTTCCGAAGAAGCGCAGGCGACGGCCGAGAAGATCTCGACGCCCTCCATCCCGCCCCACACTGCCGGCGATCACGGCTAGGCGGCCTGCGCGACGCGCCCGAGGAATAGCGCAGGCGCCAAGCAGTCGATTGCACGGAGAGTGCAGTCGGTCTTGCCGTCCATCGATGAAGAAAAGATGGTGCGGGCGGTCCGCACCCAACCCGTCAAGGACTATTGAAAATAAACTACTATTTTTCCATAAATCCGGATTTGTAACCCGGTATGTAACCCAATAAGTAACCCGGCTCGAGGGAAGTGCCAAGGGCTGGCGCAACGACTCCAAAGTTAATTTGCGGGAAGGTAGCATGTGGAGCTCGATTATCGTCAGACGCGATACAGGTAGAATTCACATCTCCCCGTGTCAGTCCGCCAGCGGCGGTCGCCAATAACGAATGACCTCTGTGTTGGGTGGAGAGCCTCAGCCCAGGCGCACTATCTTCATCGAAGAGCCCAGACCCACGCGATGCCGTCACAGCGAAAGCACCGACGACGCGAGCGGAGAGAGCGACCCTCACCGCGGTTGGCATATCGAGAAACACAACCGGAGTTTGTGATCACCATGAAGTTCTTTGTCTACGAGAATTGGGTCCGCGACCGGGGGCGCATTCACAAAGCCGAATGCTCCTTCTGCAACTTTGGTCAAGGGCGGGACGGAAAATGGTCGAACAGATCCGGCAAGTGGCACGGTCCATTCGACAATCGTGATGAAGCCTTCAACGCGGCCAATCTCCTAGGACGACGAGAGATGGCTCCATGCGCTGTTTGCGATCCATAGAGCTGCCGCTTCAACGCCTCGATCGTCGCGGTGAGGGCAACGATCTGGCCGGGCGCGCGAGCCTCAGTCCTGCTCCCGCAATCCTGTCCTCACTATCGCCTGGCGCTGTCGCTGTTCCAGATATCGGATGGCAAACCTGCTTCGGTGGCGAGGGCCCGCCAAGCCCGGGAAAAGGTGAAGCGGTCATAGGGTCGCCCGTCGTGTCGCACCACGAACGGCCCCGAGCGAACTTCAATCCGACCCATACAGCTTTGCACAAGCGGGTGTCGCCGAAGGTCGAACGTCACCGGACTGCTCTTCCCAGGCACGGACAGGATCTCGCCCGTCAGCATCTCGAATGTAAGTCCGCCAGCCCAGTAGCGACGCTGGAAGATGATGAGGTCTGGCCGGCTGACGTCACTCGGAGCTATATCATGCCAATCGCCAATGACCTGCCCCTGCGTGAGCCCGAGTTCGAACTGACACGCCTGAGCCAACGCCAGCCGAACCTCACCTACAGCTAGGGCATGCTGCACGAAGCGTGCGGCGTAGTGAGCGGTCATCGCTCGCCGCGGCTTCGGAGCTTCATCGAATGCCCGATCTCGTGAGAGATGCTCAAGCGCGGCGCAATGCGGGAGCCCTGCGATAGCGCCAAACTGGAACAGCATGCGAAGCATCTGGAGGCCGGACGTCGCCCGTCGCGCCAAGGGTGCCGTGTCTAGCCCGGACGGTGTTCCGAGCTCGTCGAACCAGCCCTGCAGCATCTCGCGGTCGACTTCGGAAAGCGGCGTCGGCTCGTAGGGCCGCAGCAACTTGATCCATCTACGGTAGGTGTCCTGCGTGCTCGGCTTGAGTCTTTGGAAGGGCGAGCTCGCCGCCGCCAGATAGAGGGCACAAAGCTCGCCGAGGGAGCCTTGTGGTTGCGGAAGCTGCTCGACAGGCGTGGGCCCGCGCACATGAGCAAGCGCGCGCGCCTGAAGGGCGCGGCATTCGGCAGCGATCGGCTCGAAGTCGTCGGCCGCCGACCAGTCGGGATTGAAGCGGACGCTGCGAGGGGCGAACCCTGGCGCCCAGGCAGGCGCCTCCCAGTAGATGGATGTCGACCCGTCCTTGCGCCGTCGTGTCTTCAGCCCCGGAGCATCGAGCTCCAGAAGCTTTCCACCCACGGTGACGGTCGCGAACTTCTTCATACCCAAAGAAAAGGCCCCGCCG
>JAEWAD010000178.1 GCA_023391905.1 Pseudomonadota bacterium
TTACGCAGGCTCATGCGCCCGCGCCGCCGCTGCGGGGGCCGGCGCCGGCGACGCGGCCTTCGCCGGCTGCGCGAGCGCCGCCTGCTTGATGCCGATGTCGTTCAGCGCGGTGCGGAAATTCAACTCGCAGGCATTGTAGCGGTCGAGCGACGCCTGCGCGTCGATCGTCGACAGGAACTCCTTGAGATACGCCTTCTTCTGCGTCTCACGGTTCCAGACGCCGGCCTCGAGATGCGGGAAGCCGATGAACTCCAGCATTTCGCGCATGCGGTCGTCGACGGCGATCATCAGCGAGGGAATGCCGGCCTGCATGGTGATGATGCAGCCATGGAAGCGGCGGCCGAAGGACAGATCCAGCTGCGAGGCCCAGGTGCGCCAGCGATTGGTGTCGAAGAAGACGTGCAGCTCGTTCTTCCTCTGCCACTTCTCCTGGTGCTTGTACTCCATCGGCGCGATCAGGCGGCCGGACGGCGGGTCGTAGGCGAGCGTCTGGTCGTCGCCGACGATGTTCATGTTGTAGACGGTCACCTCGTCCTGGATGACGTAGTGCGCGGTGCTGTCCGGCTTCAGCAGCACATGCGCGTCGACGATGGTGTCGGCGACGCTGCCGAGATAGCCACCGAAGGCGATCTTCTGCGCTTCCACCAGCTCGGGATTGGCGATCTTGGTCAGCGCCTGGCGCATGCCGTTCGGGTTGAAGTAGAGCGACGGGCAGCCGGTCGGCCGCACGAACTTCATCCCCTGCTCCTTGAGGAATTCCGAGGTGAAGTAGCCGCGCGTCAGGAAATAGCTTTCCTTGGCGCGCAGCACGTCGAGGAACTTCTGCGTGCCGGCGGGCAGGTCGTCACGGAGATTCGCCTTTTTCTGGATGCCGATCCCCATCACGACAACCGGCAGCTTCAGCTTCTCGAACACCTGCGCCTCGAGATCGGCCGAGAGGCCCGGCCGCAGCAGGTTGGCCGAGGCGAAGACGCAGATGTCGAAGGTCCGCGCCAGTTCGTCATAGACGTCCTGCGACGACAGGCTGTTGGCGAGATGCCAGAACGGCACATAGGTGACGTCATGGCCCTGCAAGGCATGGCCGGCGCCCTCGCCGATCAAGTAGTTGCCAGTATTGGCGATCTTCTTGACCTGATCGATGACGTTCTTCTTGGTCAGGATGTCGTCGAAATACGGCCGGTGACGGACCGTCGCACCGGAGACGCCGGAGACGGTGCGCTGGAGGTAGGAAGGGATGCCGGTCAGCAAGATGCGCATGACGCTCGTCCTCTGGATGCTTGAAGTGTCGAAGGCGGCGATCAGCCCTTCCCGCCCCGGCTGACCGGAGCGGGCGGGCGTGGAAACCTAGTTCAGGCCGATGTCGCGCAACGTCGCTCGGAAATTGCTCTCGCGCTCGTTGTACTTCTCGACCACCTGCGGAACGTTCAGGTCAGCGAGATGGTCGGCGACGAACTCGGCCCGGTCATTGGCCGCCTCGAGCGCCGAGGCCTCGACCGACGGCAGGCCGGTGAAGCGCAGCATCTCGCGCATGCGGTCATCGACGGCCACCATCAGGCCGGGCACGCCCGACTGCAGGGCGATGATGTTGCCGTGGAAGCGCCGGCCGATGGAGAAGTCCATCGACGAGGTCCAGGCGCGCCACTGGTTGGTGTCGAAAAAGGTGTGCAGCTTCAGCTTGCGCTGCAGCTGGTCCTGCGCCTTGTATTTGAGATCGCCGATCATCTGGCCCGAGGTGGAATCGAACACCCGGCCGTCCTGGTTCGGCTCGACCTTCATGTCGAAATGCAGGAACTCGTCCTGCACGACATAGAAGGATTCGCTCTCCGGCTTGCTCAGCATGTTGACGTCGCGGACCGCCTCTTCCGTCGCGCCGAGATAGCCCGAGAACACCGTGCGGCCGCTGCCGACCTTGACCTCCGGCAGGCGCTTCAGCGCCGCGCGCATGTTGTCGGGCAGGAAATAGACCGAAGGACAGCCCGTCGGGCGCACGAAGGAGAAGCCGCGCGACTTCAGGAACTCGGCCGTCTCATGGCCGCGGGTGAGGAAATAGTGTTCCTTGCCCTTCAGCACGTCGAGCAGCTTCTGCGTGCCCTCGGGCAGCCCTTCCTCGAGGTCGGCGCGATTCTGGATGCCGATGCCGAGCATGACGATCGGCATATTGAGGTTCTTCAGCACGAGTGCCTCGGCATCCGCCGAGAGGCCCTTGCGCAGCAGGTTGGCGCAGGTGAAGACGCAGATGTCGAAATTGGAATTGATCTCGTCGAGGCCGGTGCCGTTGGTGCAGGCATTGTGCAGGTGCCAGAACGGCACCTGGGTGGCGTTCGACGGCATGGCGCGCAGCGCGCCCTCGCCGATCAGGTAGTTGCCGGTATTGCTGATGTTGGTCAGCTCGCGCAGGAACGCTTCCTTGCTCTCCGGCTGCAGCTGCTGCTCGCCATAGTGCACCGTCGCGCCCTTGGCGCTCCGAACGAGCCTCGTGTAGTGGCCGGGAATGCCCGTGACCAGGATCCGCGAACGCATATAGACGCACCTCTCCTCTTGTCCCGGCGTCGTCAGGCGACGGCCGAAACCTCAATCTCGTTGTTGGTTGTCTGCGCCGCCCGGCGCGGTGCGCGGGCGACGATCCGCGGGGTGGGTGTCACCGCCTGGTCGCACCATTCGACGAAGGCGCCGAACGATGCCGCCCAGGAACGGCCCGACGCCGTGAACAGGCCACCATCGCGCAGGCGCCCGAGCAGGCCGCGATCACGGGCGAGCGCCTCGACCGCGGCGGCGAGGTCGGCGACGATCTTCAGATCCGCCTCCCCCTCGATCAGGATGCCGTCGCGGCCGTCCGTGACGAGCTCGTCCACGGCGCCCACGGCGGTCGCGACCGGCACGCAGCCGACCAGCTGCGCCTCCGCGATCATCAGCGGCGCGCCTTCCCAGCGCGACGGCATGATCAAGATGTCGCCCCAGGCGAGCACGCTGGCGATTTCGCGCCCGCCGAACACTGGCGGACGGACGGCGACGCCGATTTCCTTGAGCTTGCCGGTCCAGGAGCTCGGCTGCTCGGCCAGGATCTCGCCGCCGACAGCTAGCGCCTCGAACGGCACGCCGCGGGCGCGCAGGTCCTGCAGCGCCGCGTGGATGCGGTCGATGCCCTTCTGCGGCTCGAAGCGGCCCATATAGAGGACCTTCAGCGGCGCGTCGGGCGCCCGCTGCTGCCGGTGCTCGGCGATCTCCGCCATCATCTTCGGCTTCACCGAAATGCTGGGCGCATTGGCGACCGCGAAGATCTTCTCCAGCGGCACGCCATAGCTGTGCAGATAGACCTTGAGCTGCTCCGAGCAGGTCAGGAACGCGTCGTAGCAATGCTCGTGCGCGATCGCCGCGAAGGGCTGGCCGGCCGGTCGCCGCAGCGGCGTCTCGTCGACGACGTGCAGGTAGCAGGCGGTCCTTGCCCCCTCGGATCGCAACCGCGCCATCAGCGGATGGACCGCCATGACGTGGTTGTTGATGATGAGGTCGAAGCCGGACAGCAGACCCTTCAGCGCGTTCCAGTCGATGTCGTGATGCTCGGCGATGAAGTCCTGACCGAGAAAGCGGTTGGAGCCACCCCAGGCCGGGATCCCCGCCTTCCAGAAATGGATGTGGTCGAACGCGCCGTCGAACTCGTCGAGCACGTCCATGCGCGCCGAGCCGAGCACGAAGAGATGGGTCTCGTAGCCCTCGGCCTTCAGTTCGCGCGCCGCCGCGAAGGCGACCTTCTCGGCGCCGCCGAACGAGGCGTTCGGCACCAGCAGCGCCAGCGTGCGCTTGCCGTCGCGGGCATGGCCGAGCGGCAGCACGGGCGCGCCGCCGACCTCGGTGCGCAACTGCTTGTAGAGCTCGGAGAGCGCCGGCAGACGCGCGCCGCGCCAGGTCCAGCGCCGGTCCGCCATCGACTTCAGCGGGCTGGTGGCGATCGTCTGGACGAGGTTGATCAGCGACTGTTCCGGCGTCGCGGAGGAACGCTTGGGCGCCGCGCCGGGGAAGGGAAAGCGGACCTTCACCACGGCGACAGTCGGCCAGATCTGGTCGGAGGCGATCGAGCCAAGCCAGCCCAGCGCGTCGTTCTGGATCGCGTCGCGCACGATCGTCGACGACACGAAGACCAGGTCAGCCCGTCCCTTGCGGACATAGCCGGAAGGCTGGACCTCGATGTCGATGCCGCGCTCGGCGGTCGCGTTGCCGATCTGCACGAAGACGACGTTGGCCGCCTCCGTCGCCCGCTCGAGATGCATGAGCAGGTTCGGCCACAGGCGCGACTGCTTCAGGAGCTTCAGCGTCTCGCCGCTCGCCGCCGCCAGGAAGGGCGGGAAATGGACGTTGTCCGGCTCGGCGGCGCTGCCCCAGAAAGCCCGGATCGCCTCGTCGAAGTCGAGTTCGGACGCCGGCTTGGTCGGATCGGTGAAGCAGCCGATGGCGCCGTCGCCGGTCCGAAGGAAGGCATAGCGCGGGCATTCCTCGTGCTCGAAGTCGACGAGCGTCGAGCGGCGAAACAGCGCCTTGTGCCGACGGCGCAGGAAGCTCACCGAAGCGGCGCGGTCGCGGTTCGCCTCCTTGAATCGGCTCTCGGCTCGGAGGCGGTATTCGAACGCCGTGTCGTGGCAAGGCGCGCCGACGAAGCCGGCCTCGATGCAGGAGAGCCAGAACTCCCAGTCCTCGAAGCCGTTCTGGCGATCGGCGTCAAAGCGCACGCCGGCGCGAAAGACGTCGATCGAGATCATCGAGCCGGTGTCACAAATATTGTCGGAAACGCAATGCGTCAGCCGCGAGTAACGGTCGCCGTAATGCGCGCCCCAGCGCACCGAGAACGTATCGATGTTGGTGTAAACCCAGCCGCACTGCGCCTCGACAAGGCGCTGATACAGCGTCTCGATGGTCGTCGGCAGGACGCGGTTGTCGGCATCGAGGAAATAGACGGCCTTCGCATCCGGCAGGTTCCCGACGATGAAGTCGATCGCCCGGTTGCGCGCACCGCCGGGACCGGCATTCGGCCCGAAGATCACATGCAGCTCGGGCCGCGTCGCCGCGTAGAGCGTCAGCGCGTCGAACACCTCACGGCGCGGATCGCCATCGACCGAGACGACGACTTCGATCCGGCAGCTCGTCTGCGAGGCGAAGGCGGTTTCAAGCGCCTCGATCGCCAGCGCCGCATGGCCATAGAGCGGCATGGCGATGACGACGAGGTCGGCATCATCGCAGCCGACGCGATCCGTGCCCTCGTGATCCTGGACGACGCTATGCATGGACCGCCTCCCCGCGTGCCTCGACGTCGAAGTGGCGGACCAGGCGGAAGTCGAACACCTTGAGCCAGGAGAAATCGACGGAATCCTCCTTGGCGCGGCTCAGCACGACCAGGTTCATCGTCCGCTGGATCGGGCTGTCGAGCATGATGTTGATGCTGGCGGGCTCCCCTGCCGTGACGTCACGCCAGCCGCTGAAATAGGCGGAGCGGCGCGCCGCGCCCTCGCGCTCCAGCACGGCGATCTCCGAACGGAGATTGGCGGCGCTCGGCGCCAGCAGGAAGCCGACGCGGGCGGGCTTGCCATCGGGATGGTCGATCGTGGCGCGCGCCGCGAAGCGCACCGTGCCGGGCGCGACGACATTGGCGATGGCCCCGGCCGAGATTCCGGCCGGCAGCGGGTGGCAGACGATCGCATCCTCGTGCTCGAGGAAGCGGATGGTCTGGAAATCGGGCACGATCGGGCTGACGGAGACGTCGGCGACGGCGCGCAGCGCGTCGAGCGGCAGGCGGTAATCCTCGATCCGGCGGCCGCTCATCAGCGCGCTCGGCGCGATCGAGTTCGGCAGCGCCGTCGGCCTCACGCCGGGCACGCCGGCATAGATCTTCAGCGCCAGCGGCCGATGGTCGAGATCGCCATGCAGCGAACGCGAGCGCGCGGCATAGCGATGGCTGGCGATCGGATGGCCGAGCGACGGCGATGGCGGCTCGGCGCCATTGGCCGAGACGCGCAGCCGCAGCGTGCGCGGGCTGCCGTCGCAGGCCTTGGGCAGCGAGAAGAAGTTCCAGCCGGCGGAGAGATCGGAGAAGGGCACCAGCCATTCGGCGACGCCCTCGCCGCTCTCGACATAGTCGAGCGTGACGATGACCTCGCCGGCCCCCTTGGCGACATCGCGGAAATGCAGCGCGAAGCCGGAGACGCCGAAGCTCGAGACCGGCAGAAGCTGCTCGACCCAGCTTTCGCGCATCAGGCGGCCGATGCCCTCGTCCTTCGGATCGACGAAGGCGTCATGCGCGAAGATCTCGCTGGCCGGCTCCCAGTTGCGCGCCCGGAACGCGTCTTCCAGCACGCGGAAATTCTCGAACAGGGTCTCGCGCTCGCGCCGGAGCATGACGAGCTCGGACGCCATCGTGCGCGCATGGTTCGAGATCCGTCCGAGCCCGGATTGGAGCACCGTCTGGATGAGCGCGGCAATGCCGTCGAGATCGCGCTCGATGCGGATCACCGGCGGCGCGGGAATCGTCGCGAACTTCGCCAGCGCGGCCGTGGCAGCCTCGACTTCAGCGCTGGCCGCGGCGGAGGCCGCGACGGCGATCACGGGATAGACGTCGCGGATCGTGCCATCGCTGCGGAACAGCTCGTCGGTGAAGGTGACGAGATGCGCCAGCGGCCCGGCGGCGAGAACGGCGCGGTCGCTGGCGCCGGCCAGCACCATCCTGAGTGTCGCTTTGGTTTGCGTGGGAAAAACCGGCTCGAGCTGGCTCTTGATAGGTTTGTTCACGTCGCAGCGTCCGTTCATGCACAGCAATCCTGTCATAACCGCACCCAATACGATCAGACGAATTCGCTTTCTCTTCAGCTGCCATAATTACTATCGCCGCATTTTGCAGCGCACAACAAGTATTTACTCAAATATTCATTGCTATTCTTTAAGTTCATTGTTTCAAAATTGAAAACGAAATAGACTTGTTGCCATAGGCAAAGACTTGCTAGTTTGCCCAAATGATCATCAGAGATGAAACCACGGCCGACTATCCGGCCATCAAAGCCCTCGTTGACGCGGCGTTCCTCGGCCATCCGCACAGCAATCAGGGCGAGGCAAGGCTGGTCGGCGCCCTGCGCGATGCCGGCGCGCTGACGCTCTCGCTGGTGGCGGAGGAAGACGGGAAGCTGGTCGGCCACATCGCCTTCTCCCCCGTCGCGATCGACGGCAGAGAGCAAGGCTGGTACGGGCTGGGGCCGGTCGCGGTGCAGCCGGAGCTGCAGGGACGCGGCATCGGGCGCGGCCTGATCGAGACGGGACTGGCGCGGCTCACGGCGCTCGGCGCGGCGGGCTGCGTGCTGGTCGGAGATCCGGCGTTTTACGGGCGCTTCGGCTTCCGGGCCGATCCGCGCCTGACCTATGCGGGCGTGCCGCCGGAATATTTCATGGCGCTAGCGCTGGCACCGCAGGACGGCAAAACGCCCGCAATGCCTGCGGGCGCGGTAACGTATCATCCGGCCTTCGACGACGCCTGAGGCGTCGAAGCGGGCTCAGGAGTGGCGCGGCAGGCTGGCGCGGATGTTGTCGCGGCTCATGATGCCGGCGAGGATGGCGCCGAGCAGCGCGCAGATCACCAGGCCGATGCCGGCCCAGAAGATGACGAAATAGGCGCAATCGCCGCCGCTGCAGCCGACATTGACGATACGCTGCAGAAGCATGCCGATTCCGACGCCGGTACCGACGCCGACAATGCCGCCGAAGATCAGACCGAAGAACGCCGCGAAAGCGATACGCATGGTTTTGTCCTGAGAATGGAATCAGATCGCCGGGGAGCAATAGCACCGATGCGTTGCCGCGCCTGTGTCCTCGGTCACGCAGTCTTGTTATAGCTGACGTTCATTTCCGATTGGTTGACGCGGCCTTACCGCGCAGCGGGAGAATTGACATGCCGGACCTCCAGATCGACGTCGTGACCGACATCGTCTGCCCCTGGTGCTTCATCGGCGTCGCCCGGCTGGAGAAGGTGCTCGCCAGGACCGGCGCCGGCGCCCGCATCGTCCACCACCCGTTCTTCCTCGACCCCGACGTGCCGCCGGAGGGCATCGACGTCGCCGAGAAGCTCAGCAAGCGCTTCGGCGGCGATCCCTCGGCCATGTTCGCGCGCGTCGAGGCCGAGGCGCGCAAGACCGGCATCGCGCTCGACCTCTCGAAGCAGCCGCGCCAGCGCCCGACAGCGGCGGCGCACACGCTGATCCGCCACGCGCTCGAGAAGGGCACCCAGGAGGCGCTCGCCATGGCGCTGTTCCGGGCCCATTTCATGGACGCGCGGAACGTCGCCGACCCCGAGGTTCTCGCCGCCATCGCTGCCCAGCACGGCTTCACCGCCGAGGAAGCGCGCCGGCTCGCGACCGACGCCGAGGAACTCGCGATCACCCGCCAGCTGGCGCTCGACGCCGCGCAAGGCGGCATCAGCGGCGTGCCGTTCTTTGTCTTCAACCGACGCTTCGCCCTCTCCGGCTGCCAGCCGGAGGATGTCTTCGAACAGGCGCTCGCGCAGGCCACGAGCGCCGAAGCGCGCGCCTGATCGCCGCCTGGAATTCCGACATGGTTCATTCGTCCCACATCTTTCCGGTGCTCCGCTATCGCGATCCGCGCGCGGCGATCGGCTTCCTCGTCAAGGCCTTCGGTTTCGAACTGAAGGCGATGCACGAGACGCCGGACGGCGAGGTCCTGCATGCCGAGCTGCGCTTCGGCGTCGACATGATCATGGTCGGCGGCTTCAGCCCCGAGATCCTGGCGAGCGGCCGCACGGCGAGCGGCGGCGCGGGCGGGCTCTATCTGTCGGTGCGCTTCGTCGACGGCCATCACGACATGTCGGTCGCCGCCGGTGCCAAGGTGACGCGCCCGCTGGAGGATACCGACTACGGCTCGCGGCAATATTCCTGCCGCGACCTCGAAGGCTATGAATGGACCTTCGGCACCTACGACCCGCTCGGCGAGGACGGCAAGGTGGCCGACGCCTAGGCCGGCCGCGCTGTCATCCCGCTGAGACGGAGATGACCTAGGATCCGCGCCATGAGAGGCGCGATGAAACAGCAGCGGATCTTCCATGCCCCGAACGGGCGGAGCGCGGCCGGGCCGATGCCCGACCGGGCGGCGGCCGTCGAGCCGCGCACGGCGTCGCTCCTGTTCGTCCCGCGCGATGCCTCCAGGGCGCTGATGGCGCGCCTCCTCGGCCGCCCCGGGCGCCTGCCCTAGGGTACCCGGCGGAACAGCCCGTCATAGAGCGTCACCAGCCCGCTCTCCTCCGTCTCGATCTCGGCGCGGAACGTGCCGTCGACCGCCTCGTAGAGATAGCGGCGGCCCGCCTCGAGGCAGGTGTAGCGCTGATGGTCGAGCAGAATCTCGAGATCGGGGAAGCGCACATAGACGGCCGTGATCTCGCGCGCCTCGCCCTCCTCCAGGCGCAGCCTTCGGATCGTCAGCGCGTTGGTGACGGGGCTGGCCGAAAGGTCGACGTCGAGCGCGCCGACCAGCGCCGGCACGCGCTTGCCCTCGCTGTTGCGCCAGAGCCCGTCGCCGTCGGATTGCAGGGAGATCGACGGCCCGCCGACCACGGCGACGCGCGCCTGGGCCACCAGCCCGTTCGGATGACAGGTCAGTTCGTAGCGGGCGGCGAAGCGTGCATCGCCGCCCGAAATCAGCGCGCCCTCGGCGACCGCGCCGGTCGGCCGGTCGCTGAACACCATGTGCTCGAGGCCCTCGCCATCCCAGCTCTGCCAGCGGACCGCTTTCGACATGGCGGCTACCGATCGAGGCCGGCGACGAGAAGATATTTCTTCTCGACGAATTCATCGATGCCGTGATGCGAGCCCTCGCGGCCGTTGCCGCTCTCCTTGACGCCGCCGAACGGCGCCAGCTCGGTCGAGATCACGCCGGAATTGATGCCGACGATGCCGTATTCGAGCCCCTCGCCGACCCGGAAGATGCGGCCGATGTCGCGCGAGTAGAAATAGGCGGCGAGGCCGAACTCGGTATCGTTGGCTGCCTTCACGACTTCCTCCTCCGTCTCGAACCTGAACACCGCCGCGATCGGCCCGAAGGTCTCCTCGCGGGCGATCTGCATGTCGCGCGTGGCGCCGGTCAGGACGGTCGGCTGGAAGAAGGTGCCGCCGCGCTCGTGACGATGGCCGCCGAGCGCGATCGTCGCCCCCTTGGCGGTCGCGTCCTTCAGGTGCTCCTCGACCTTGGCCACCGCCTTGTCGTTGATCAGCGGCCCCTGCGTGACATCCGGCTCCGCGCCATTGCCGACCCGGAGCTTCCCGACGGCCGCCGTCAGCTTCGCGACGAAGGCGTCATGGATGCCGGCCTGGGCATAGATGCGGTTGGCGCAGACGCAGGTCTGGCCCATGTTGCGGAACTTGGAGATCATCGCGCCCTCGACAGCGGCATCGAGATCCGCGTCGTCGAAGACGATGAACGGCGCATTGCCGCCGAGCTCCAGCGCGACCTTCTTCACCGTCGTCGACGCCTGCCGCATCAGGAGCTTGCCGATCTCGGTCGAGCCGGTGAAATTGACGAGGCGGATCGCCGGATGCGACGTCAGCACGCCGCCGATCTGGCTGGCGCTGCCGGTGACGACGTTGAACACGCCGGGCGGAATGCCGGCCCGGTCGGCGAGCTCGGCCAGCGCCAGCGCCGTGAGCGGCGTCTCGCCCGCCGGCTTCAGCACCACGGTGCAGCCCGCCGCCAACGCCGGCGCCACCGTGCGGGTGATCATCGCGGCGGGAAAGTTCCAGGGCGTGATCGCGGCGACGACGCCGGTCGGCTGGCGCAGCACCAGGATGCGCGCGTCGGCGCGATGGCTGGGCAACGTCTCGCCGGCGATGCGCTTCGCCTCCTCGGCGTAGAATTCGACATAGGCGTTGGCGTAGTCGATCTCGCCCTTGGCCTCGGCGAGCGGCTTGCCCTGCTCCGAGGTCAGGATCATCGCGAGGTCGTCATGATGGGCGCGGATCCGCTCGAACCACTGGCGGACCAGCTTCGAACGCTCCTTCGCCGTCTTGGCGGACCAGCTCTTGAAGGCCGCGGCGGCGGCCTCGACCGCCTTCGTCGTCTCGTCGGCGCCGAAATTCGGCACCATGCCGATGACATCGCCCGTCGCGGGGTTGGTCACGGGGATGGCTCCCTCGCCCACCCAGGCGCCGTCGACGTAGCATTGGCCCTTCACCAGACTCGGATCGATGAGCCTCAGGGTCTTGACGGTCGAAGTGTCCATGGCGCTACTCCCTTGCATTCCAGCCAACGGCGGAACCGAGGCGCCGTTCCCTTGGTTCGAGGATAGCGCGGGCGGCGCGCCGCCGCCATGGACGGCTGCCAGGCAACGACGGACGGATCGGCGCACCCTGCCGGTGTCCAATACCGGGAAGGGAGCACGATGGGCCTGTTGGGACGCCTCTTCACTATGGTCGCCTGTGTCGGCCTGCTGGCCGGGTTCGCTCCCGTCAACGCCAGGGCCGAAACGCCGGCGGCCACGCTCGAGCATTTGCTGAAGACGGATCAACCGGCTCCGGACCGCTTCACGTCGAGCTTCCTCGCCGCCGTGCCGGCCGCAGAAGTGGGGCGCCTGATCGCCGGGCTGCGGGCCCAATATGGCGACCTGCAGTCGATCGAGGCGACCGCCGACGGCGGCTTCCGGATCCGCCTCGAACGCGCCGCCATGCCGGCCAGCATCACGCTCGACGGCACGGGCCGTATCGCCGGCCTCTGGTTCGGCGCGCCGGAGATCGCGGGCGGGATCGCCGACCACGCCGCGACCATCCGTGCGCTGCCGGGGGAGACGGCGCTGCTGGTCCTGAGCGATGGCCGGGACGTCGTCGCCGACGACGCTGATATGCGGCTCGCCGTCGGGTCCGCGGCCAAGCTCGCGATCCTCGCCGCGCTGGACGAGGCCATTTCGGCGGGTCGGCTCGCCTTGGACACCGTCGTGCCGCTCGACGAGAGATGGAAATCGCTGCCGACCGGACAGTTGCAGGACTGGCCGGTCGGAACGCCCGTCACCGTCGCGACGCTCGCCAATCTGATGATCTCGATCAGCGACAACACCGCGACCGACGCGCTGATCGCGCTGGTCGGCCGCGACGCGGTCGAAGCAATCACGCCCGCCAACGCGCCATTCCTGACGACGCGCGAGTTCTTCATTCTGAAGACCGAGGCGAACGCGAAGCTGCGGGAGACCTGGCAGAGGGCCGATGGCACAGACCGGCGCGCGATCCTGAAGCAGATCGCCGATGCGCCGCTGCCGACCGCAATCAGCCCCGGCGCGACCCACGAGGTCGAGTGGAACCTGACTGCCCGCGAGCTTTGGGCTCTGCTCGACCGGACGGCTGCGCTGCCGGCGGTCTCGATCAATCCCGGAGTGGCGGATGACTCGCGCTGGAATCGTGTCGCCTACAAGGGCGGATCCGAGATCGGGGTGTTGAACCTCTCCACCCGACTGGTCGGGCACGACGGTCGCATGCACTGCGTGGTGGCGAGCTGGAACGACGACGATGCGCTCGACGACGAGCGCCTGATGACGCCCTATCGGGCCATACTCCAGCGCCTCGCCGAGCCGGACGAGGGCTGACGGGAAGCGAGACCGCGCCGGACCGACCCAAAACGACATCGCCGCCCCGGCGCCTTTCGGCGGCAGCGAGGCGGCGATGCTTCATTCAGAGAATGGGCTCAGGCCGCGGC
>JAEWAD010000195.1 GCA_023391905.1 Pseudomonadota bacterium
GCGCTGGTGATCGCCTTCGCTGGCTGGCCGATCTACCGGCGGATCATCGATTTCGTCGGCGGCAACCGCACGGCCGCGGCCACGCTGGCGCTGGTGCTCTTCACCCTCTTCCTGATCGCGCCGATCGCCATCGCCGCGACCTATGCCTTCGATGAGATTCGCCAGCTGCTGGGATGGGCGATCCAGACCAATCGCTTCGGCGCGGAAGTGCCTGCCTGGATGGCAGCCCTGCCGGGCATCGGCGAATGGGTCTCGAGCCGCTGGGCCGAATATGTCGGTCGCCCCGGCGCCATCGGCGAGATGATCTACGCCATCTCCGGCGCCAATATCGGCAACATCTATCGCGCCGTGCTCGCCGCCGGCGGTGGCCTGTTCGGCCTGCTGCTGACGCTGGTCTTCATGCTGATCACGCTGTTCTTCGTCTTCCGCGACGGCGAGAATTTCGTCGCGAAGATCGACCTGATCGGCGAGCGCATCGTCCCGATGCGCTGGGAACGGATCTCGCGCGTCGTACCGGCCACGATCAGCTCGACCGTCACCGGCATGACGCTGATCGCGATCGGCGAGGGCATCGTCCTCGGCGTGGCCTACTGGATCGCCGGCGCACCGTCTCCCGTCACGCTCGGCGTGCTCACCGGCATGATGGCGCTCATTCCCGGCGGCGCTCCGCTGTCGATGACGCTGGTCTCGCTCTACCTGGTCGCCAGCGGCTCGATCTTTGCCGGCGTCGCTCTCTTCATCTGGGGCACGGTCGAGCTGTTCATCGTCGACAAGACGCTGCGCCCCAAGCTCGTCGGCGGTCCGATCAAGCTGCCCTTCCTGCCGACCATCTTCGGCCTCGTGGGCGGCGTGAAGACGCTCGGCTTCCTCGGCCTCTTTATCGGTCCGGTGCTGATGGCGCTGATCGTCGCCATCTGGCGCGAATGGATCCGCGACATCGAAGCCGCGGATCCGCCCGTCATCGCCGCTCCGCCGGCGGCCGCGCCTCGGATCGCGGAACCGGCCGCTCCGGTTCCGGCGGCCTACCAGCCAGGCGAGGAGACGACGCTTCGCGACCAGCCCAAGCGGGCCGTCTAGAGCTTGACCATCCGCAGTCGCAGCGCATTGACGATGACGCTGAACGACGAGAGCGCCATCGCGGCGGCGGCGATGACCGGCGACAGCAGTAGGCCCGTCGCCGGATAGAGCACGCCCGCCGCGACCGGTATGCCGGCGGCGTTGTAGACGAACGCGAAGAACAGGTTCTGGCGGATATTGCTCATCGTGGCGTGGCTGAGCGCACGCGCCTGGGCAATTCCGGTCAGGTCTCCGCGCAGCAGCGTCACGCCGGCGCTCTCCATGGCGACGTCGGTTCCGGTGCCCATGGCAATTCCGACATCAGCCGCGGCCAGAGCCGGCGCATCGTTGACCCCGTCGCCGGCCATGCCGACGACCTTGCCCTCGGCTCGGAATGCGGCAACGACCTTGCCCTTGTCCTCGGGCAGGACGTCGGCCTTCACCTCGTCAATGCCGAGCTTGCGCGCTACCGCCTCGGCGGTGGTGCGATTGTCGCCCGTCAGCATGACGATGCGGATTCCCGCCTCGTGCAGGGCGCGGATGGCGTCCGGCGTCGTCGGCTTGATGGGGTCGGCAATCGCCAGGATGCCCGCCGCCCGCCGGTCGATGGCCACGAGAATGGCCGTCGCGCCATCGCCGCGCAGGCGATCCGCCTCGGCCTCGATCGCCGCCATGTCGATCCCGAGCTCGGAGAGATAGCGCACATTGCCGAGGGCGACGTCGCGGCCGTCGACCCGTCCGATGACGCCCTTGCCGGTCGGCGAGTCGAAGTCCTCCACGGTGGCGAGCTTCAGCCCCCGCTCGGTGGCCGCAGCGACGATGGCCTCGGCAAGCGGGTGCTCGCTCGCCTGCTCGAGGCTGGCGGAGAGGCGCAGCAAGTCGTCCTCGCCAAAGCCGTTGACCGGCTGGATCGCCGTGACGCGCGGCTTGCCCTCGGTGAGGGTGCCGGTCTTGTCGACGACGAGCACGTCCATCTTCTCCATGCGCTCGAGCGCCTCGGCGTTCTTGATCAGGATGCCGCTGCGTGCGGCCCTGCCGACGCCCACCATGATCGACATCGGGGTCGCCAGCCCGAGCGCACAGGGGCAGGCGATGATCAGCACGCTCACCGCGGCGATCAGGCCATAGGCCATGGCAGGTGAGGGGCCCCAGACCGCCCAGGCGATGAAGGCCGCGACCGCCGCGAGCACGACCAGGGGCACGAACCAAGCCGAGACCTGGTCGACAAGCCGCTGGATCGGCGCGCGCGAGCGCTGCGCCTCGGCCACCATCTTGACGATCTGGGCCAGCATCGAATCGGCACCGATCTTCTCGGCGCGCATGATGAAGGAACCCTGTCCGTTCAGCGTGCCGCCGATCACCTTGGCGCCGGCGACCTTGGCGACCGCCAGCGGTTCGCCCGTCACCATCGATTCATCGACATTGGAGCGCCCTTCCAGGACCTCGCCGTCGAGCGGAACCTTGTCGCCAGGGCGAACGCGCAGCTTGTCGCCGACCTTGACCGCGTCGAGCTCGACATCGGCCTCCTGGCCGTCCTCCTCGATCCGCCGCGCGGTGGCGGGCGCGAGTTCGAGCAGCGCCCGGATCGCGCCGGATGTCTGCTCGCGGGCCCTGAGCTCCAGCACCTGGCCGAGTAGGACCAGCACCGTGATGACCGCGGCGGCCTCGAAATAGACGGCGACCGAGCCGTCATGGCCCCGGAAATCGGCCGGAAACACGCTCGGCATCAGGGTCGCGACGATGCTGTAGAGCCAGGCGATCCCGGTGCCCATCGCGATCAGCGTGAACATGTTCAGAGAACGATTGACGAGCGACTGCCATCCGCGAACGAAGAACGGCCAGCCCGCCCAGAGCACGACGGGTGTCGCAAGCGCCAGCTGGATCCAGTTCGAGGCCTGGCTGCCGATGAGATGCCCGATATTGAAGATGTGTCCGCCCATCTCGAGCAGGAAGACGGGAATGGCGAGCGCCAGGCCGACCCAGAACCGACGCGTCATGTCGCGCAGTTCCTCGCTCGGGCCCTGGTCCGCCGTCGCCACCACCGGCTCCAGCGCCATGCCGCAGATCGGGCAGCTTCCCGGTCCGACCTGGCGGATCTGCGGATGCATCGGACAGGTGAAGATCGTGCCTTCCGGCTCGCTCGCGGCCGGCGGCTTGCCGCCATCGGCGACATAGCGATCAGGATCGGCCTGGAACTTCGTGCGGCACCCCTCCGAACAGAACACGTAGTCGGCGCCGTGATAATGGACGCGCTGGCTTGCCGTGGCCGGATCGACCAGCATGCCGCAGACGGGATCCTTCACCTTGCCATGCGACGGATCATCATGGCCGTGGCCGGCGTGCTCGTGATGATGATGGCCGCCATGGCTCGATGCCGTGCCAGCGCCTTCCGGCCGCTCGTGAGCCTTGGTATCCGCGATCATGTTCCGCCTCCATTGCGAGTCGAGCGCCAACGGTAGGGGTTGCCATGATGGCAAGGTCAAGCCGCTTCCGCACGGCGAGACAACCGGTGTCGCGACGGGAGGTTCCGGCCGCTTTGCGGCGTATTATCAGGCTTGTGCCAGGGGCTCGTCCATCAGCTGAGCCGGCCGAAGCCCGCGCAGGCTGTTGCCGACATACCAGCGCTCGGCGGCGCGCAAATCCGCGAGCGTCAGCTGCTGCTCGATCGCCGCGCCGCTGGCGATCAGGCTCTGTCGCAGGATACCCGGCAACAGGCCGTCGCTGACCGGCGGCGTCAGCAGGATGCCGTCGCGCTCGACGAACACGTTGCTGCGCGTCGCCTCGGTGAGATGGCCGCTGCGATTGAGCAGGAGCGCCTCGTCGGCGCCGCGCCCCGTCGCCTCGGAGAAGGCGGTCTCGTACAGCGTCCGCCGCGTCGTCTTGTGGCGAAGGAACGGATCGCCGGCATCCGCCCGGAGGCTGGCCACGGTAACGATCACCGGCCGATCCGGCTCGGCGGCGAGGCGCGGCGCGACGATCTCAAGGCTGCTGTCGCGGCGCAATTCCAGACGCACCCGGTGCGGAGCGCCGTCATCCAGTGTCGCCCCAAGGGCTTCGAGGCGCGCCGCCGCCGCGTCGCGGTCGAAAGCGAAACCGAGCGCCAGCGCGGAGCGGGCCAGGCGATCGAGATGCAGTTCCAGCCGCGCGAAACCCGTCTCGGACGACCAGAGCAACGTCTCGATCAGTCCGTATTGCTCAGCAAGATCCGTCAAAACGCGAGCCTTCAGCAGACATTCGTCATATTCGGCGGCCGGCTTCGAATCCACCACGATGCCGCCGCCGACACCGTAGCGGCCCGTTCCGTCCGGAAACAGCGTCGTGGTGCGGATCGCCACGTTGAAGCGGAGATCGCCATTCGGCCGTATCGCGCCGATGGCGCCGGTATAGACGTCGCGCGGCAGAGCCTCCAGTTCGCGGATGATCTCCATCGCGCGAAGCTTCGGCGCGCCGGTGATCGATCCGCACGGAAACACCGCGCCGAGGAGCTGGTCGAGCGTCGTGCCGGGAACGAGGCGCGACGTGACCGTCGAGGTGAGGGTGTGCAGGGTCGGATAGGTCTCGACCTTGAAGAGCTCCGGCACCTTTACGGACCCGACCTCGCTGATCCGCGAGAGATCGTTGCGCAGGAGATCGACGATCATCAGGTTTTCGGCACGCTGCTTCGGATCCGCCGTCAGCTCCGCGATGGCCGCCTCGTCGGCCTCGACGGTCTCGCCGCGCATCACCGTGCCCTTCATGGGG
>JAEWAD010000203.1 GCA_023391905.1 Pseudomonadota bacterium
TGAAGGCGAACGTGCCGGTTGGGAAGGCATCGCCGCTCTCCCAATCGGTGAAACGGATCGTGTATTGCGGCGCCCCGGCGATCGTCTTGCTGGTGATGACCATCTTGCAGGGCGCGGGCTGGGCGCCGGCCTCGACCCAGAGCTGCCAGTCCGTGTCGTGATTGCGGAAGGCGACATGCTCGCAGGTGATGCCATCGATGACGGCGGGGCCGATCCACCGGGCCTCGACGACATCGGCCATCAGCACGTCGAAGGAATTCGCGATCATCAGGTCGGCGGCCGGGACGTCGATCCTGAAATCGTTCCGCATGCGGTCGACGACATCCCCGATCGGTCCGCTCATCGGCTCGCTCGCGTAGCGATTGCCCTTCTTGTCGTAGACCGTGATTGTCTTGCCGTCATAGATCAGCTCGACATCGGCGTAGCCGCCGGCGCGGCTGACGCGAAACTGGTCGGGACGGTTGAGCTTGGCCGTGCCGGAGCTGTTGAACTGCAGCTTCTGCAACTGGGGCGTGACGACCTCCAGTTCGCTGTCGAAGGCCAGGGTGATGTTCTGCTGGCCGCCGACATAGGTCGCCATGCCCCGGATCAGCTCGATCGCCTGCTGGCGGTTCTGGGCGGCAGCGCCGGCGTCGCCGGCATCCTGGGCGAAAGCGGGCGGAGCGAAGGCGAGCAGCGTCGTCGCCATGGCGGCCTGTGCCATGCGCCGGCCGCGGCCGGGCGCCTTCGAGGTCAACCATCGCTGCATCGGCATCGCCTCCTCCCTGTGCGTTGGCGAGAAGGCCGCAAGACGGCTCGGATTGCCGGGCGGCCATCCCAATGTCGCGCGGAGATTACCACGCCGGCGGCCCTTTGGCGTTTGGGTGATTTGCAGGACTGGCGAAGGGGGGAAAATGAAAATGGCCCCGCTGCGGGCGGGGCCATTCTGCGTTGGGAAGCGCGGATCGTGTCAGGCCTTGCGGCGACGCGACTTGGCGAAGGTGTCGAAGGCGACCGCCAGCACGATGATCACGCCGATGATGATCTGCTGGATGTAGGACGACACGTTCATCAGCACGAGGCCGTTCAGCAGCACGCCGATCAGGATCGAGCCGATCACGGTGCCGAAGATCGTGCCGACGCCGCCGAACAGCGACGTGCCGCCGATCACGACCGAGGCGATCACGGTGAGCTCGTAGCCCGTGCCGGCGACGGCCTCGGCCGAGTTCAGGCGGGCCGACAGCACGAAGGCGCCGAGACCCGCGAAGAAGCCCATGATCACGTAGACGCTGCAGATCACCCAGTTAACGTTGAGGCCGGACAATCGCGCCGCCTCCGGATTGCCGCCGACCGCGTAGACCTGCCTCCCGTAGCGCATGTAGCGGAGCGCGATATGGGCGAGCAGCGCCGCGACCAGGAAGATGATGACCGGAACCGGCACCGGGCCGATCTTGCCCTGGCCCCACCAGGTGAAATCGGGCTGGAAGCCGGAGATCGGGCCGCCGGCGGCGAAGAGCAGCGCCGCGCCGCGGAACACCGACATGCCGCCCAGCGTCACCACGAAGGGCGGCACCTTGAGGCGGGTGATGGCGAGGCCCTGCAGCAGGCCGCCGCAGACGCCGACCGCGATGGCGGCGAGCGCCGCCAGTTCCCAGCCCCAGCCGACGACGCCCTCGCCCACTGTGAAGCGATCCTGCATGCCACCCTTGGCGACGGCGGCGGCGACGAGGCCGGCGAAAGCCAGCAGCGAGCCGATCGACAGGTCGATGCCGGCCGTCAGGATGACGAAGGTCATGCCGATCGCCAGCAGGCCGGTGATCGATACCTGCCGCATCACGTTGAACAGGTTGATCGACGACATGAAGCGCGGCTCGAGCACCGCGAAAATGATCATCAGCGCGATCAGGAAGATCAGCGGCGCGAACCGCGCCAGCACTCCGAAGAGATCGAAGCCCGCGCTTTCCGCCGTTTCTCGTTTGACGTCCGTCATTCCCGTATTCCTTGTCTTGTCACGCAGCTCGGCCGGCGGCGCTGAGCGTCATCATGGTCATCAGCTTTTCCTGGGTCGCGTCGGCGCGCATGACCTCGCCCGTCACGCGCCCCTCGCGCATGGTGACGATCCGGTCGGACACGGCGAGGACCTCAGGGAGTTCGGAGGAGATGGCGATCACGGCGATGCCCTTGCGCGCCATCTCGAAGAGAAGATTGTGCACCTCGACCTTGGCGCCGATATCGATGCCGCGCGTCGGCTCGTCGACGATCAGCACCTTCGGCCGCAGCGCCAGCCAGCGCGCCAGCACGACCTTCTGCTGGTTGCCGCCGGAGAGATTGCCGACGGCCTGGTCCGGGCTCGCCATGCGGATGTTGAGCAGCTTGCGGTATTCCTCGACCAGGTCGCGCTCCTTGCGCTCGTCGACGAAGACGCCGAAGCGGTCGATGCGGTCGAGCGCCGCGATGGAAAGGTTTGTGCGGATCGCCTGGCTCAGGAACAGCGCCTGCTGCTTGCGATCCTCCGGCACGAGGCCGACGCCATGCTTGATCGCGTCGCGCGGCGAGCGGATGTCGACGGGCTGGCCGTCGATCAGAACGCGGCCGGAGTCGAAGGGATCGGCGCCGAAGATCGCCCGCGCCACTATCCTCGCGATGGGCGAAGAGC
>JAEWAD010000252.1 GCA_023391905.1 Pseudomonadota bacterium
GGCACCTCAGGATGATGGGCGAGCTTTCCGACAAGATGCCGGATCGTGCCCGGACGTGATACGGGCTGCCGCTCTCAAACCTCCGCCGTCATCCCGGCGAAGGCCGGGATCCATACTGCTGAGGCCTTGGGAGGCTGCATCGCCGCCGCCTCGTTCCTCGCCACCGCCACTCGCACTTCCTCCCGCACTCACCTCCCCTCCCAACCCCGATTGACAACCCGAATGGTAACGCTACCATGACTGCCAAATTGGGGAGGAAAGCCAATTGGCCTTCGAGGGGAAACGCGCCGCCGTCACCGGCGCCGCGGCCGGGCTTGGCCGCGAACTGGCCATCGAGCTGTCGCGGCGTGGCGTCGCCGTCGCGCTGATCGACATCGACGGCAAGGGGCTGGACGAGACCCGCGCGCTGATGGGCGATGCGCCCGCGCCGACGCTCGTGATCCCGGCCGATCTGACGGCGCCGGACGCGCCGGCAAGCATCCTCGGCGCGATCGAGCGCGACTGGGGCGGGCTCGACATCCTGATCAACAATGCCGGCTTCGGCCGCATCGAGCCCTTCCTCGAAATGTCGGCCGCGACCTGGCAGAAGACGCTCGCCGTCAACGTCACCGCCGTGGCGATGATGACGATCGCCGCCGGCGCGATCATGAAGCGGCAGGGCGCGGGCCGGATCGTCAACCTGACCTCGCCGGCCTCGCGCATGGCGCTCCCGAACTATGCCGCCTATGCCGCCTCGAAGGCCGGCGTCGATTCCATCACCCGCGCGGCGGCGATCGCGCTCGCGCCCTTCGGCGTCCGCGTCAACAGCGTCGCGCCCGGCATGATGGATACCGAGATGCAGCGCTCGACCGAGGCCGACCTCGCCCGCATCGAGGGCCGCGCCGACGTCGAGGCCTTCCTCGACGAACGGACGAAACGCGTGCCGATCGGCCGACGCGCCGAGATCGCCGAGGTTGCCGCCGCCGTCATCTGGCTCGCCCTCGACGCGCCTTCCTACATCACCGCCGAGCGCCTCAACGCCTCCGGCGGCCTCGACAAGGACTAGCCATGGCGCTTGCAAACCACCCTCCCGCCACCGCCGATCTCGCTGCGCTCAAAGCGCGGGCGAAATCGATGCGCCGGCATGTGCTCGCCATGGCGCGCGGCCCGGGCCAGGGCTATGTCGGGCAGGGGCTCGGCATCAGCGACGTGCTCGCCGCGCTCTATTTCCACGAGATGCGCTGGGATCCGGCCGACCTGCAGGCCGCCGACCGCGACCGCTTCCTGCTCTCGACCGGGCATTATTCGATCGCGCTCTGGGCGGCGCTCGCCGAGGCCGGCGTCATCCCGCTCGACGAGCTCGTCACCTATGGCGCCGACGACAGCCGGCTGGAGATGTCGACGCTCGACACCACGCCGGGCGTCGAGATGATCGGCGGTTCGCTCGGCCATGGCCTCGGCCAGGCGATCGGCATGGCGCTCGGCTTGCGGCTGGCGAAATCGCCGGCGCGGATCTTCTGCGAATTGTCCGACGGCGAGATGCAGGAGGGCTCGACCTGGGAGGCGGCGATGGCGGCCGGCCATTTCTCGCTCGACAACCTCGTCGCGCTGATCGACTGCAACGGCATCCAGGCGGACGGCCCGGTGGTGCTCGACATGGAGCCCGTCGCCGACAAATGGCGCGCCTTCGGCTTCGCGACGCAGGAGATCGACGGCAACGATCTCGCGGCGGTGGTGGCGGCGCTGGAGAAGGCGCGCGCCACGGACGGCAAGCCGCACGCGATCGTGCTGCGCACCCGGCCGGGCCAGGGCGTACCCACCTTGTTGGCGCGCGAAAAGGCGCATTTCGTCCGCGTCGAACCGGACGAATGGGACGCGCTGATCGACGAACTGGAACGGACGGAGGCGGATCATGGCTGAGCGCGCCTTTACGCAGGCCATGGGACGGGACGAGGCGACGGGCGGCCGCGCCACCGTCGACGCCCCCTTCGGCAACGCCCTCGTCGAGATCGCGAAGACGCGCGCCGACATCGTCGGCCTGACGGCGGATCTCGGCAAATACACCGACATATTGCCGTTCCGCGACGCGTTCCCGGACCGCTTCTTCAATGTCGGCATGGCGGAGCAGAACCTCGTCGCCGTCGCGGCGGGGCTGGCGCGCACCGGGCTCGTGCCGTTCGCGACCACCTATGGCGTCTTCGCCTCGCGCCGGGCGTTCGATTTCATCGCTATCGCCTGCGCCCATTCGAACCTGCCGGTGAAGATCGTCGCCGGATTGCCGGGGCTGACCACCGGCTATGGCGGCACGCATCAGGCGATCGAGGATACTGGCTTGATGCGGCTGATCCCCGATCTCGTCGTCATCGACCCCTGCGACGCCACCGAGATCGCCGCCGCGACCAAGGCGGCGGCCGCGCATCCGGGGCCGGTCTACATGCGCCTGTTGCGTGGCAAGGTGCCGGTCGTGTTCGAGCCGGACGGCTTCGATTTTCAGATTGGCAAGGCAAGGCTGGTGCGGGAGGGCACCGATGTCGGCTTCGTCTCGACCGGATTCATGACCGAGCGCGCGCTCGACGCGGCAGAGGTGCTGGAAAGACGCGGCATCTCCGCCGGCGTGCTGCATGTGCCGACGCTGAAGCCGTTCGACGACGAGGCGGTGATCCGCTTCGCCGGCCAAGTCGAGCATCTGGTCACGGCGGAGAACCATGTCGTGCGCGGCGGCCTCGCCTCGCTGGTGGCGGAAGCGCTGTTCGATGCCGGCATGACGAAGCGGCTTCAGCGGATCGGCCTGCCCGACCGCTATATCGAATGCGGCTCCGTGCCGACGCTGCAGAAGCGATACGGGCTGATGATGGACGATCTGGTCGCCGCCGCGACGGGAGAGAGAGCATGAAGATCACCGAGATCGAGACCTTCGCCGTCGGCGCCGGCTGGAAGAACTGGCTGTTCGTCCGCGTCCATACCGATGCCGGCATAACGGGCCTCGGCGAAGGCACGCTGAACGGCTTCATCCGCACCACCGAGGCGGCGATCCGCGAGCTGGAGCATTTCGTCATCGGCGCCGATCCGCGCCGCGTCACGGCCTTGGCGAGAAAGATGCTCGACAGCGTCTCGCTCGACGGCGGCCACATCCACCGCACGGCGATCGCGGCGATCGAGGTCGCCTGCTGGGACATTCTGGGCAAATCGCTCGGCGTGCCGGTGCACCAGCTGCTCGGCGGCCGGGTGCGCGACAGCATACTCGGCTACGCCAATGGCTGGTATCGCGCCGAACGCACGCCCGAAGCCTTCCTCGACGCTGCGAAGGCCGTGATCGCCAAGGGATTCAAGGCGATGAAGCTCGATCCGTTCGGCACGGCGCAGGGTTTTATTTCCGAGCCCGAGTTGGACCTTGCCGAACAGATCCTCACAGCGCTGCGCGAGGGCCTGCCGCCCCACACGCTGCTCCTGATCGACGTGCATGCCCGCTTCACCGAGGCCGAGGCGATCCGCGCCGCCAACCGGCTGGCGCATCTCGACCTCTACTGGTGGGAGGAACCGACGACGCGCGACCGGCAGGAGACGGTGCATGCCGTCGGCCATGCGAGCCCGATCCGCGTCGCCACCGGCGAGATGTACGATACGGTCGGCCAGTTCTTCACGCTGGCCGAGGGCGGCGGCGTCAACATCTTCCAGCCCGAGCCGATGTCGCTCGGCGGCATCGGCAACTCGATGGCCGTCGCGCATCTGGCGCAGGCGCATGGCAGCTACATCGCCCCGCACCAGAGCGGCGGCCCGGTCGCCACGGCGGTCTGCCTGCAGCTCGCAGCGTGCGTCGAGAATTTCCTGATCCAGGAGCATTTCGACGCCTTCAACGAGCCATGGACGCGCGATCTCGTCAGCTGGCACCCGACGATCGATCCGGCGAACGGCCATCTGTCGCTGCCCGACGCGCCGGGCCTCGGCATCGAACTGAACGACGAGGTGGCGCGCGCCCATCCCTATGATCCCAGGGCGTTCCTCAACATCCACGCCGAGGGCTGGGAGAAGCGGCTCGGCCAACGGACCGAGAAGTGACCCTCAGGGCGCAACCGCATCTTGATATGATTATAATAGTATGTTCACACTGAGGGCCAAGGCGCGCGCGGTCTGAACGACCGGAAGACGGGCCACCCAGAAAAGACCGAGAGGAAATGTCCGCGCGGCGACGCGCATTCGCGGACCCCGTTCCGCGCATCAGGGAGGGAATGCATGTTCAAGTCCCGCTTGAAGACCGCCATCGCCGCCTGCGCCGCGCTGGCCATGTCCGCTCTGCTTCTCACCGCGGCGCCGCAACAGGCCGCCGCCGAAACCGTCGACGACATCATCTCGCGCGGCAAGGTGGTGATCGCCATCGACACCACGACGCCGCCCTACGGCATGATCGACGAGGAATTCCAGCCGGCCGGCTTCGACATCGAGTTCGCCAAGCTGATCGGCGAGGCGCTCGGCGTGCCGGTCGAGTTCGTCACCGTCACCTCGCCCGGCCGCATCCCGGCGCTCCTGACCAATCGCGCCGACCTGGTGGTGTCGATCTTCTCGATCACCGCGCCGCGCGCGCTGCAGGTCAATTTTTCCATTCCCTATGCCGGCCAGTCGGCGGTGGTGATCGCGCCGAAATCCTCTAACATCAAGAGCCACGCCGATCTCGTCGGCAAGAAGGTCGGGCTGACGCGCGGCACCGGCGAGGACGGGCTTTTGACCGAGGCGGCCAAGGCCAATCCCGGCATCGAGATCCTGCGCTTCGACGACTATGCCTCGCTCCTGCAGGCCATGGTCTCCGGCCAGATCGACGCCATGGGCGGCGGCGATTATGGCGACATCTACCTGAAGAAGAGCGACAAGGGAGAGGACTTCGAGATGAAGTACATCCTGAAGACGTTCTATTTCGGCGTCGGCGTCCGGCGCGGCAATCCCGACATCCTGCAGTGGCTGAACACCTTCATCTTCACGCTGAAGCAGGACGGCACGCTGGAGCGCCTGTCGCAGAAATACCGCAACACGTCGCTGCCGCCGCTGCCGGTGTTCTGAGGCGAGGCTGCCTCCCTTCACCTCTGCCTGAGGGAGAGGTCGGCCCGCAGGGCCGGGTGAGGGTTTACGGCCTCTCCGGATGGTTCCCTAAACCCTCACCCGCCGGCTTCGCCGTCGACCTCCCCCTCAGGGGGAGGTGAAGGGACCTTGCTCCCCCAAAAAACCGCAGCCTGACCGGAGGACTTCATGCAGAGCTACGTCTTCCAGTTCGGCCCGATCCTGATCCGCTCGGAGGAGCTGATCCACGGCGCCTGGCTGACCATCTGGTTCGCCAGCGTGTCGATGGTGCTGGGGCTCGCCATCGGCATCCTCGGCGCCGTGGCCCGCTCGTTCGGCCCGCGCTGGCTGTCCGGCCTCGTCGCCGCCTATGTCGAGCTGATCCGCAACACGCCGCTGCTGATCCAGCTCTATTTCGTCTTCTTCACCCTGCCCTTCCTGGGGCTGAAGCTCTCGAGCAGCGCCGCCGCCATCCTGGCGCTCTCGATCCATCTCGGCGCCTATGCGACCGAGATCATGCGCGCCGGCATCCAGTCGATCCCGTCCGGCCAGATCGAGGCGGCGAAGTCGCTCGGCCTCAAGCCCTACAAGATCATCCGCCACATCGTGCTGCTGCAGGCGCTGCGCGCCATCTATCCGGCGCTCTGCGGCCAGTTCATCCTGCAATTGCTCGGCACCAGCATCATCTCGGCGATCGCGGCGGAGGAACTGACGGCGATCGCCAACAACATGGTGATGCAGACCTTCCGCTCCTTCGAGGTCTACATCGTCGTCGCCATCATCTATTTCGTGCTGGTGCAGGGTTTCATCCTGCTGTTCCAGGGCTTTTCCCGTTTCTTCTTCCGCTGGAAGACATGAGGAGCCTCCGATGAACCTGCGCGAGTTCGGCTTCGGCGAATTCAGCTTCCTGCTCCTCTCGGCGCGCTGGACGATCCTCTTGTCGCTGATCGCCTTCGCCGGCGGCGGCATCCTCGGCATCCTCGTCGGGAGCCTGCGGATCAGCGCCTCGAAGCCGCTCAGGATGATCGCCGCCGGCTATATCCGCTTCTTCCAGAGCACGCCGATCCTGATCCAGCTGTTCATGGCCTATTACGGCACCGCCTTCATCGGCTTGAGCCCGGATCCCTGGACGGCGGCGGCGATCACCTTCTCGCTCAACTCGGCCGCCTTCTTCGGCGACATCGTTCGCGGCTCGATCGAGGCGATCCCCAGCGGCCAGTGGGAGGCGGCGAAGGCGCTCAGCCTGCGTTTCATCCCGACGCTACGCCTCGTCATCTTCCCGCAGGCGCTGAAGCTGATGCTGCCGCCGACCGTCGGCTTCATGGTGCAGATCGTCAAGACGACCTCGGTCGCCTCGCTGATCGGTCTGACCGAGCTCGCCCGCACCGCCACCATGATCAACACGGTGACCTTCGAGCCGATGCTGGTGTTCGGCACCGTCGCGCTCATCTATTTCGCGCTCTGCTGGCCGCTGTCGCTGCTCGCGAGGCGCCTGGAGCGCCGCCTCGAGGTGGAGGGACGCGGCCGTGCGGCGCTCGCCTGAGCCCGCGTCAGGCGCTCTCGCGCTCGACGATCTCGAAGCCGACCGGCACGATGCGCGGCAGCTCCGCCTCGCCCTTCAGCCGCTTCAGCAACTGCTCGACCGCCAGCCGCCCCATGGCGAGGCGCGGCACGCGCAGCGTCGTGAGCCTCGGATAGAGCTCGGCGGCGAGGTCCATATCGCCATAGCCGGCGATCGCCATGCGCCCGGGCATCTTCCAGCCGCGCCGGTGGCACTCCTGCACGGCGCCGATCGCCAGCGTGTCGGACGAGCAGAACAGCACGTCGAGTCCGGGATCGCGCTCGGCCAGCGCCGCCAGCGCCGCGGCGCCGCCCTCGGCGGTGATCGGCACCTCGATCTCCAGGCTTCCGGGATAGGCATGGCCGCGATCGACCAGCGCCTGGCGATAGCCGATGCGGCGCTGCTGCAGGCGGTCATTGCCATGCACCGGGGTCGAGGCGAAGCCGATGCGGCGATAGCCCCTGTCGACCAGATGGCAGGTCATGGCGTAGGCGGTGTCGAAGTTCGAGACGCCGACCGCCATGTCGATCGGTTCGCGGCCGCGGATCTCGCTGATCTCGACGACCGCCACCTCGCCGGAACCGAGCAGCGTCCGCGCAGCGTCGGAATTGACGAAGGCCTGCAGGATCAGCCCGGCCGGCTGCCAGCCGAGCAGCGCGCGGATCGCCTGCTCCTCACCCTCGGGATCGAAGTCGCCCTGGATCAGCAGCAGCTGGTAGCCCGCCTCGTGGCAGGCATCCGACATGCCCTGCACCTGCTCGGCGATGCCGGAATTGATCAGCGGCGGCACCATCGTGCCGATGATGCGGCGGCGGTTGCGATTGGACGACATCGACGAGGCGAGCTGGTTGCGGATGAAGCCCTCGCGCTCGACCACCTCCATCACGCGCGCCCGCGTCGCCGGCGAAACCTTGTCCGGATCGGCGAGCGCCCGCGACACGGTCATCGGCGCGACGCCCGCGCGACGCGCGATTTCCTTCATGCTCAGCCGTGGCTTGCCGGGATCACGCGGATCGGAATTCACCATCGCAACGCTCGCTCAATGTGCCGGATGGAATCGGCCCCTGCGGCTATTCTAGAGATACATCCCGTGCCGATGAACCGGATGCGTTTCGTATCTGAGGTTGTCGGGAGGCAAGACCTCCAGCCTTCCCTCGAAACGCCGGAGGCTTTGCCGCGATGCCCGCCCCCCCGCACGTCGCCATCCCGGATCGTCGAAGGCTCAATCGACAGTGCGCCCCTCCGCCATCATCCTGAGGTGCTTCG
>JAEWAD010000206.1 GCA_023391905.1 Pseudomonadota bacterium
CGGCTATGTCGCCGCCATCCGCGCCGCCCAGCTCGGCCACAAGACCGCCGTGGTCGAGAAGAGCCATCTCGGCGGCATCTGCCTGAACTGGGGCTGCATCCCGACCAAGGCGCTGCTGCGCTCGGCCGAGGTCTACCACTATTTCGAGCACGCCAAGGATTACGGCCTGTCCGCCGAGAAGATCGGCTTCGACATGGCGGCGATCACCAAGCGTTCGCGCGGCGTTTCCGCCCAGCTGAACCAGGGTGTCGGCGGCCTCTTGAAGAAGAACAAGGTCGACGTGATCTGGGGTTCGGCCGAGATCACCGCTCCGGGCAAGCTCAGCGTCAAGGCTTCCGAGAACCCGCCGAAGGGTGCGCTCGGCGGCGGCGACTACGAAGCGAAGAACATCATCATCGCGACCGGCGCCCGCCCGCGCGCGCTGCCCGGCATCGAGCCGGACAAGAAGCAGATCTGGACCTATTTCGAGGCCATGGTGCCCGACAGCCTGCCGAAGTCGCTGCTCGTCATGGGCTCGGGCGCCATCGGCATCGAGTTCGCCTCCTTCTACCGCACCATGGGTTCCGAGGTGACGGTGGTCGAGGTGCTGCCGCAGATCCTCCCCGTCGAGGACGAGGAAATCGCCGCACATGCCCGCAAGCGCTTCGAGAAGCAGGGCATCAAGATCCTGACCGGCGCCAAGGTGACCAAGGTCGTCAAGGCGGCCAATTCGGTCACGGCGACGATCGAGACGGCCGACGGCAAGACGCAGGAGATCACCACCGAGAAGCTGATCTCGGCGGTCGGCGTCGTCGGCAACATCGAGGGCCTCGGCCTCGAGAAGCTCGGCGTCAAGACGGATCGCGGCTGCGTCGTCATCGACGGCATCGGCAAGACCAACGTCCCCGGCATCTGGGCGATCGGCGACGTCGCCGGCCCGCCGATGCTGGCGCACAAGGCCGAGCACGAGGGCGTCATCGCCGTCGAGGCGATCGCCGGCCAGCATCCGCACCTGATGGACAAGGCCAAGATCCCGGGCTGCACCTACTGCAACCCGCAGATCGCCTCGGTTGGTCTGACCGAGAAGAAGGCGAAGGAGGCCGGCTACGACGTGCGCGTCGGCAAGTTCCCCTTCATCGGCAACGGCAAGGCGATTGCGCTCGGCGAGCCCGAGGGCCTGGTCAAGACCGTCTTCGACAAGAAGACCGGCCAGCTGCTCGGCGCCCATCTCGTCGGCGCGGAAGTGACCGAGCTGATCCAGGGCTTCGTCATCGCCATGAACCTCGAGACGACAGAGGAAGAGCTGATCAGCGCCGTGTTCCCGCATCCGACCCTGTCGGAGACGATGCATGAGAGCGTGCTCTCGGCCTACGGCCGCGCCATCCATATCTGAGGCTCGATGCCGCGAAGCTTGCGACCATGTGTCTACATCGTCGCAAGCCGCAGGCACGGTACGCTCTATATTGGCGTGACCAGCAACATCGCGGCGAGGACGCAGCAGCATCGGGATGGATTGGTCGAGGGTTTCTCGAAGCGCTACGGCACCAAGACGCTGGTATTCTTCGAGACGCACGACACGATGGAAGCCGCCATTCTTCGAGAGAAGCAGCTCAAGGAATGGAGGCGGGACTGGAAAATCCGCCTCATCGAGGAAAGTAACCCCGACTGGTCCGATCTCTATAGTTTGACGATGGAATGACGTCATGCGCCGCCGTCATCCCGGCGAAGGCCGGGATCCATAAACACCGGCGGAGATGTCCTGCCATGGACCCCGGCCTTCGCCGGGGTGACGGGCGAGCTAGTTGATAGAATGCAGCGTTGGGCATGAGCCGAGCGCGCCACAGAGAGATCAGGACTCGGAAGACAAGTGCTCGGCATGGAAACGCAAGCGATCCTCATCTGGGTCGCCATCGGCCTGGTCGCCGGTTGGCTCGCCAGCATCGTCGTCGGTGGTGGCGGGCTGATCCGCAACATCATCACCGGCCTCGTCGGCGCCGTCGTCGGCGGCTTCCTGGTCAGCTACTTCAACATTCCGGTCGATCTCGGCTACGATTTCCTGAACCAGGTGGTCATCGCCGCCGCAGGCGCGGTCATCGTCGTCTGCCTGGCCCGCGTGATCGCATGACGGCCATGCGCGACACAAAGCTGGTGTTGCGCGCGGTCTTCGCCCATATGTTGCTTCAACAAGGCTGATCGGGGCTCATCATGAACGGTGTCGGCATTCTCGCGACGATCATCATCGGCATTCTGGCGGGCTGGATCGCCTCCCGCGTCATGGAACGCCGGCACGGATTGATCATCAACCTGATTGTCGGCCTGGTCGGCGCCTGGGTCGGCGCGGCGCTCGCCGCCGCCTTCAACATTCACTTTGCAGGCTTCGTCGGCAGCCTGGTCGTCTCCACCATCGGTGCGATCGTCCTGCTGTTCCTGCTCAGTCTCCTGCGCCGTTCGTAGGATAGATCGGAGTCATCATGGTCGTCGTTCTCGACACGCGTCCCGGCAAGGATCTCCGCCCGCGTCACCCTGAAAAGGCGAACCGCCCGGAGAGTCCGCTGCTGCGCAAGCCGGAGTGGATCCGCGTCCGAGCGCCCGTTTCGCCGGTCTATCGCGAGACGCAGGACATCGTGAAGAAGAACGGCCTCGTCACGGTGTGCGAGGAGGCCGGCTGCCCGAACATCGGCGAGTGCTGGTCGAAGAAGCACGCGACGTTCATGATCATGGGCGACACATGCACGCGTGCCTGTGCCTTCTGCAACGTCCGCACCGGCATGCCGGAGGCGCTCGATCGCGCCGAGCCGGAGAAGGTCGCGGAGGCCGTCGCCAAGCTCGGCCTCGAGCATGTCGTCATCACCTCGGTCGATCGTGACGATCTCGCCGATGGCGGCGCGCAGCACTTCGCCGACGTGATCTATGCGATCCGCCGCGCCGCGCCCGGCACGACGATCGAGATCCTGACGCCCGATTTCCTGCGCAAGCCCGGCGCGCTCGAGGTGGTCGTCGAGGCGCGCCCCGACGTCTTCAACCACAATCTCGAGACGGTGCCATCGAAGTACCTGAAGGTCCGTCCCGGCGCCCGCTACTTCCATTCGCTCCGCCTGCTGCAGCGGGTGAAGGAGCTCGATCCGAGCATGTTCACCAAGTCCGGCATCATGGTCGGCCTCGGCGAGGAGCGGAACGAGATCCTGCAGCTGATGGATGACCTGCGCGTCGCCGAGGTCGATTTCATGACCATCGGCCAGTACCTGCAGCCGAGCCGCAAGCACCATCCGGTGATCCGCTTCGTCACCCCGGACGAGTTCAAGTCGTTCGAGACGATCGCCTATGCCAAGGGCTTCCTGATGGTCTCGTCGAGCCCGCTGACGCGCTCGTCGCATCATGCCGGCGAGGACTTTGCACGGTTGCGCGCGGCGCGCCAGGCGCAGCACCAGGTCTGATCGCGATGCCGAGTTTCTCGACCGAGCACGAGGTCGGTCATTCGGCCGCGGAGATGTTCGATCTCGTTGCCGACGTGGAGAAGTATCCGCAGTTCGTGCCGCTGTGCGAACGGCTGGTGATCCGCGGCCGCAAGCCGGACGGCGACCGCGAAATCCTGATCGCCGACATGACGGTCGCCTACAAGATCGTGCGCGAGACCTTCACCACCAAGGTCGTGCTCGACCGCGAGGCGGGCACCATCCGGGCCGAATATCTCGACGGCCCGTTCAAGCACCTCGACAATCTCTGGACCTTCAAGCCGATCGACGCGAAGCACAGCCTCATCGGCTTCTCGATCGACTACGAGTTCCGCTCGCGCACGCTGTCGGCCCTGATGGGCACCGTATTCGACAAGGCGTTCCGCAAGTTCTCCGACGCCTTCGAAAAGCGCGCCGACGCGATCTACGGCACGGTGGTGCTGCCGCCCGCCTAGGCGCGAAACGGGCGGGTCGCATGGCGTTTTCTTAAGGCGGATCTCGAGCGGCTCGCTTCGATGCGGCCATGGCGGCGCTGCTGTCTCACCGTCACCAGCCGGCTGGTCGGCGTCCTCGCCGGCTGACGCGGCTCAGGTCAGCAGATAGGCCTTCGCCGCGGGCGGCTCGGGCAGGTCGGACTCCCCCAGCATTTCCCGAAGCGTCGTCTCGATCATCGTCGCCATGGCATCGAGCGCGAGGTCGTTCGCTTCCGTACCGAACGGCTCCTCGAGCTGGTCGCTCAGCGCCTCCAGCGCGTAGAAGGTGTAGGCGAGGAAGGCGACGATCAGCGGCGTCAGCACGCCGATCGAATCGACCAATCCGAACGGCAGCAGGAAGCAGTAGAGATAGATCGTCCTGTGCAGGATCACCGAATAGGTGAAGGGCAGCGGCGTGCCCGCCAGCCGCTCGCAGGCGCCGAGAACGTCCGAGAGGGCGTCGAGGTGCCGCTCCATCGCCGTGACCAGGATCGGGTCGATCCTACCTGAGCGGCGGAGCTCCGCGATCTTCTCGCCGATATGCAGCAGGATCAGGGCCGGCCGGAACCGCGCGGCGGCAAGCGTGCCGTCGACGAAATCGGCCGGCAGGGTTTTCCGCAGGTCGGGCAGGGCGTCGGTGTCGCGCAACTGGTGCCGCAGCGCATGGGTGAAGGCGATCGTCGCATGGATGATCTCGCGCGCCGCGACGGGATCGTCCTGCAGGGTGAGCGCCTGGCGCGCCAGCGAGCGCGCATGGATCAGCAGCGCGCCCCATTGCTTCCGCGCCTCCCAGAAGCGGTCGTAGCTGGCGCTGTTGCGGAAGCCGAGGAAGATCGCGATCGCGATGCCGATCAGCGAGAACGGCACGAAGGTCAGCGTGACCTTGAAGGAGAAGAGCTCCCCATGCAGCAGGGTGACGAGGGTCGCGAAGGCGGCGGTGAGCACGAGCTGCGGCAGGATGACCGGCAGCACGGATCCGCGCCACACCAGCATCATGCCGAACCAGTTCGGCCGCTCGCGAACGATCATCGGCCTAGCCTTCCGTCGCCGCTTCCGTGAGCATGCGCAGCGCTTCGGCCACCGTGGCGAAACGGACGCCGGCGCGATCCCGGTCGGCGAAGACATGGGCGGCATGGCGGGCAGGGGAGCCGCGCCGCATCAGGCCGAAATGAACGAGCCCGACCGGCTTTTCCGCGCTGCCGCCGCCCGGGCCGGCGATGCCGGTGACGGCGATGGCGAGGTCCGCACCCGACTTGGCCAGGGCGCCGGCGGCCATGGCGAGCGCGACCTCCTGGCTGACCGCGCCGACCCGCTCGATGAGTGGGGCCGGCACGCCGATCATCTCGGTCTTGGCCGCGTTCGAATAGGTGACGAAGCCGCGATCGACGACGGCCGAGGAGCCGGCGATTTCGGTCAACGTCCCGGCGATCAGGCCGCCGGTACAGGATTCGGCCGTGGCGATTGTCAGCTTCTTCTCGATGCAGAGCGCGATCAGCGCCTGCGCCTGCCCCTCGAGTGGTCCGAGATCGGTCATGCTTCCTCCTCGAATGGCAGGCGGACGGTGGCCGTCGCGATCGCGGCGATCCCTTCGCCGCGGCCGACGAAGCCCATCTTTTCGTTCGTCGTCGCCTTGACGCCGACCCGGTCCGGTCCGATGCCCGCGATCTCGGCGATCCGCGCGCGCATGGCGTCGCGATGCGGCCCGATCTTCGGCGCCTCGGCGATGATCGCAAGGTCGAGATTGACGATCACGCCGCCCCGCGCTGCGACCCGCTTGACGGCGAAGGCGAGGAAGCGGTCGGATGACGCGCCGCGCCATTGCGGATCCGAAGGCGGGAAGTGATCGCCGATATCGCCATCCGCGATGGCGCCGAGGACGGCGTCGGTTAGCGCATGCAGCCCGACATCGGCGTCGGAATGGCCGGACAGCTTGCGGTCGTGCGGGATCGCGACGCCGCCCAGCCAGACATGGTCGCCGTCCGTGAAGGAGTGCACGTCATAGCCGGTGCCGACACGGGTCTCCCCGGCGCGGAGAAGGGCTTCCTGGCGCAGCCGTCGATCGGCCATCTCGATATCCTCCGGCATGGTCAGCTTGATGTTGGCGCGCTCGCCAAGAACGATATGGACGGGAATGTCGGCCCATTCGGCGATGCCGGCGTCGTCGGTGAACGCCGTGCCCTTGTCGGCAGCGCGACGATGCGCGGCCAGAATCGTGGCAAGGCGGAACGCCTGCGGCGTCTCGGCGGCGAAGAGGTTTTCGCGGGAAACCGTGTCGTCGACGCGGCCGGACGCATCGGCGCGCTTCAGCGTGTCGGTGACTGGCGAGGCGGCCAGCACGGCGTCGTTCTCGCCGAGCGCGTCGATGACCCGGTCGAGCAGCGCCGCCGAGGCGAAGGGGCGCACGGCGTCGTGGATCAGCACATGCGTCGCTCCGCGCTCCGCCAGCGCCTCCAATCCGTTGCGCACCGAATCCTGCCGCGTCGCGCCGCCCGCGACAACATCGAGCCGGGCGCCGAGATCGCCGACCGCCGATCGATAGAGATCGGCATCGTCCGGATGGATCACCACCAGCACCCGATCGATCCCGGCATGATCGAGGAATATCGCCGCCGTGCGCCGGAGAATGGCCTGACCTCCCACCTCCCGATACTGCTTCGGCACCTCGCCGCCGGCGCGCACCCCGCGGCCGGCTGCCACGATGAGGGCGGCGACATGGTTGGACTGCACACTGGTATTCATGGGTGAGGAAATCCGGCTGGTACGGCCTGAGCGTGCCGTCGTCATACGGTCGCATGGATCGGAGATTTCACACTGCAACGCAACAAGTCTCTTGCCGCACGCCCATTCGTGACTAATATGTGGGCATCAAAATCAATGCCTATTCGGTAGTCATATTGTCTGAAGCCCCAAATCCCGTTGCCCGCCTCGCTGCCCCTCTCGACATCGGCGGCGTGACGATTGCCAACCGGGTTCTGCTCGCGCCGATGTCCGGAGTGTCCGATCGGCCGTTCCGCCGTGTCGCGGCTTCGTTCGGCGCCGGGCTCGTCATTTCGGAGATGGTTGCGAGCGAGGAACTGGCGGGCGGTAACGCCGAGACCGCGATGCGCGCGGAGGCGACCGGCAACGGCCTGCATGTCGTGCAGCTGGCCGGCCGCGAGGCGCACTGGATGTCGGAGGGCGCCAAGGCGGCCGCCGACTCCGGCGCCGACATCATCGACATCAACATGGGCTGCCCC
>JAEWAD010000296.1 GCA_023391905.1 Pseudomonadota bacterium
GCTCAACGGCGCCGGCTCTGCCTTGCGGGGAGCCTCGCCCTTGCGCGGGGCGTCGCCCTTGCGGGGCGCCTCCTGCAGGCGGGGCTGCTCCAGCCGGCGATCGCGCGGCGCGACCGCCTTCGCGGCCTGGGCACCATTCGGGGAATTGAAATCGATCCGGAGCGCTTCCTCCACGGCGGTGAGCGCTGCGTCCGCCGGGTCCTTGGACTTCGGGGTATTCGCCATCTTTATAGCCTCGCGTCCGTACTCGATACTGTGTCGGCCGCTTCGGCGGAGTGATCCGCCGAAAGCACGAGGATGCTTCCAGGACACGGCAGGCGCTTGCACTCGCGCCACGGTCGCCATGCCCCGTAGATCAGTCCGTCGCCCGTCACCGCAATACAACGCGATGCCGGATCGGCCTTCACACCCTTGCCCGTAGCTCCACCTTTTGGCACATTCGGCGCGGGGGTACAAGAAAGCACGGCTTTCCGCCGTCATTTGTTAACAAGGTATTTACGAGCAGCGTCGTGCCTGCCTCAGGTGCCCGGTTTCCGACCCGGGCGCCAAGCCGAAGGTTTGTGTCGGCTGCCGGAGCGCTATGGCCAGTCGAACGGCCGCTCAATGTGGCGAAATTCTGGCGATGCTGTCTGCTGGGCGCGTCAGCGGTTCGAATACAGCTCTCGAAAACTGATCAGGCTCAAAGTTATTCTTGCGTATTGAGCTACCCGCAGGCTCGGCTGTTCGGCCTGGACTGGTCACGCCCCCGTGTTTTTCTCGGATCAGCCTCCGTCGAAATCGCACGCGCCGCGCCAAAAGGGGGGCCGGCCGCGTCCGCCGCGCGCCAGTCTTTGTTAACGCTAGCATCAGCTTTTTGCCGGATCGGCGGAGCGGGCCGCCCTTCATGCGCGATCGGTCGCGGCGCCGGCGAGCTCGCGGCCCTTGGCACATGCGGCGCATTTCGCCTATAGGGGGCAGTCCTTATCCAGCGTTCCGGATCCCATGGCCAAGATCACCTACATCGCCTTCGACGGCACCGTCTTCGACATCGAGGCTCGTGACGGCACGACCGTCATGGAAAACGCCGTCCGCAATGCCGTGCCGGGCATCGAGGCCGAATGCGGCGGCGCCTGCGCCTGCGCGACCTGCCATGTCTATGTCGACGAGGCCTGGGTCGAGGCGACCGGCGAGCCGGAGCCGATGGAAGAGGACATGCTGGATTTCGCGCAGGACGTGCAGCCGAACTCGCGCCTGTCGTGCCAGATCCGCGTCAAGCCGGAGCTCGATGGCCTGATCGTCCGCATCCCCGAGCGCCAGGGCTGAGCGGCTCCGCTTGGAAGGTTTTGCTCGGCAGACCGCCGGGCGGCAGAACATTGATGCTTTGCAGGGACGGCGTCAGTCGCTAAATCTCGCGCGCGTTCATTCGCGCAGTCTTCCTCGCGCGCGGTCTCACTTGTAACGGAATGATCATGAGCGAAACGATCGAAGCCGATGTCGTCATCGTCGGTGCGGGCCCAGTCGGGCTGTTTGCCGTTTTTGAACTCGGTCTTCTCGACGTTCGCTGCCATCTGATCGACATCCTGGACAAACCCGGCGGCCAGTGCGCCGAGCTCTATCCCGAGAAACCGATCTACGACATCCCGGCCTTCCCGATCATCACCGGCGACGGCCTGACCGAGAACCTGCTCGCGCAGATCAAGCCGTTCGATCCGACCTTCCATCTCGGCGAGATGGTCAACGGCATCGAGCGTCTCGAGGACGGCACGTTCCGCGTCACCACCGACGCCGACAAGGTGTTCCACACCAAGGTCGTCGTGATCGCGGCCGGCGGCGGCTCGTTCCAGCCGAAGCGCCCGCCGGTTCCGGGCATCGAGGGCTATGAGGGCAAGTCCGTCTTCTATTCCGTTCGCAAGATGGAAGCGTTCCGCGACCACGACATCCTGATCGTCGGCGGCGGCGATTCCGCGCTCGACTGGACGCTGAACCTGCAGCCGATCGCCAAGAGCGTCACGCTGATGCATCGCCGCGACGCCTTCCGCGCCGCGCCCGACAGCGTCAACAAGATGCGCGCCCTGGTCGACGCCGGCGAGATGAAGCTGGTCTTCGGCCAGGTGACCGGCCTCGAGGGCGAGGACGGCCACGTCTCGCACGCGGTCATCACCGACAATGACGACCAGGAGCATCGCCTGCCGACGACGCGCATGCTGCCGTTCTTCGGCTTGACCATGAAGCTCGGCCCGATCGCCAATTGGGGCCTGAACCTGCACGAGAACCTGATCAAGGTCGACACCGAGAAGTTCCAGACCTCCGAGCCCGGCATCTTCTCGATCGGCGACATCAACTGGTATCCCGGCAAGCTCAAGCTGATCCTGTCGGGCTTCCACGAGGCGGCGCTGATGGCGCAGGCCGCGGGCCGGATCGTCTTCCCGGAGAAGAAGATCCTGTTCCAGTACACGACGTCCTCGACCAGCCTGCAGAAGAAGCTCGGCGTCGCCTGACGACGCCGAGGGTCGGGCGGCGATTTCGGCGGGCGCGGGGGAACTCCGCGCCCGGCTTGGCCGTTTTCTTGCCGGTCGCAGCCGGAGGTGACGATGCTCGCAAGTCCGCACCACTTCGCCGATGGCGGCGACGTTCCCAACAATCCCGAGTTGCCGCTCATCCTCTATCGCCAGGCGCTTTCCGCGGCGGGCGAGGATCGCGCCCGGGCGTTCGAGCGCCTGTTCGCCGCGCATGGCTGGGGCGGCACCTGGCGGAACGGCATCTATCCCTTCCATCACTATCATTCGACCGCGCATGAGGTGCTCGGCATCGCCGCCGGCACCGCGACGGTGCAACTGGGCGGCGCCAAGGGCGACACCGTCGAACTGAAGGCCGGCGACGCGGTGCTGATCCCGGCCGGCGTCGGCCACAAGCGGCTCGCTTCCAGCCCCGACCTCCTCGTCGTCGGCGCCTATCCGCACGGCCAGACATGGGACCTGATCCGGGCCGACGACGTCGTCGATGGCGCTGCGGTGCGCGCCCGCATCGCGGCGGTGCCGATGCCGGAAAGCGACCCGATCCTCGGCAGCGCCGGCCCGCTCGGCTCGCTCTGGGCCGCGTGACGTCCGTTTCCCGAGCCTGCCTCTGCTGCCCCCTAAGGCACGGCCATCATCCTGAGGTGCCCGGCGAAGCCGGGCCTCGAAGGAGGCTCCAGTGCGCGTGATGGAGACGGCAGAGACGTTCCCGCAGCCGGCGCTCCGCTGGACCCTCCTTCGAGGCTTCGCAAACGCGAAGCACCTCAGGATGATAGTAGTGCGGATTGATCGGCCTGAAGGGCTCTGAGCGTGGGCCGCTGGCTGCGAGGGGGCTATGCGTCGGTGTTCTTCGGTGCCTTGCCCGTATTGAGCTTGGTCAGCTCGGCCATGAAGTCGGCCATCGCGGGTGGCTTCTCGGCGATGAAGGGCAGGGGGCGGCAGACGTCGATCGCCGCGATGCCGACGCGGGCCGTCAGGATGCCGTTGATGACGCCTTCGCCGAGCCGGGCGGAGAGCCGCGCGGCAAGGCCGTGGCCGAGGATCTGCTGCACGATGGAATCGCCGGCCGCCATGCCGCCGGTGACGGCGAGATGGGCGATGACGGTGCGGGCGAGGCGGATGAAGCCGAGCGTGCCGGGCCGGCCGCCATAGAGCTGGCCGAGCTGGCGGATCAGCCGGAGCGCCGTGAACAGCACGAAGATCAGGTCGACCGCGGCGCGCGGCGAGATCGCCGTCACCAGCGTCACGCGCTTGGCGGCCGACAGCACCAGCGTCTGCGCCGCCGCGTCGAGCGGCTTCAGGAGCTCGTGCTCGGAAAGGCCGATCAGGTCGCGCCCGTCGATGATCTCGGCGGCATGCAGTTCCAGCGCGGCACGGCCATGGGCGGTGTCGGGCCGCTCCTTGTAGAGCGTGGCGAGGTCGCGCACCGTGGCGCGGGCCGCGATGCGGTCGTCGCGCCGGGCCGCGTCCTCGGCGTGCTCGCGAATGCGCGAGATCCGCCTGAGCCGCAGCAGGCCGCCGATCTCGCGCGCGGCGAGCGCGACCAGGGCGACGAGCGCGACGGCGGCGACGACGACGGCGAACCAGCCGAGCCATTCGGCGCGCTGGAACAGGTCGCGGATCAGCTGGTCGACGGCGAGCCCGATGCCGAGCGACAGCAGGATGCCGAGCGCGGAGAGCAGGATGTTGGCCCAGCGCATCGGCTTCGGCGGCTTCGGCGCCCCGACCGGCAGCTCCATTTCCTCTGGTTCGGCGATGACGACCGGGCGGTCGCCCGGGCGATGCGCGATGTCGGGATCGTCGACGACGCGGATGCTGTCGAGGCGGAAGGCGGTCGGTTTACGCGGCGCGTCGCTCATGCCAGCCGGTCTCCGATCAGGAACTCGAGCGCGCGGTCGAGACGGATATGCGGCAGCGACAGCGTGATGCCCTCGGCCGTCCGTTCCAGCGCCGGCGGGCGGAAGCGGACGAAGCGGAGCGCCGTCGGCTCGAGTTCGGAAGTTGAGTCAGGGCCTGCAAGAACTGATTCAGGATTGTTCGGCAAGTCCCCGGGAAAGAAGGCGATTTCGGTCTTGCCGTCGAAGGTCTCGCCATCGACCGTCTCGCCCGCGAGCGGGGTTCCGATGATCGACGGCAACTTCTGCGAGTCCTCGATGACGACGCCTTCGCGCGTCGCCCGGACCGAGGCGAGCGCCGCCACCTCGACCCGCGCGCCGGCGGCCGAGGCGCGTTCGATCGCCGGCGCCAGCAGCCGGGCGAGGATCGATTCCAGCCGGTCGTGGTCGGCATGGTGCAGGTGGTCGGCCTTGGTCGCGCCGATCAGGATGCGGTCGATCCGGTGCGTCAGCAGGCTGGCGAGCCAGGAGTTCGAGCCCGGCCGGTAGCAGCCGAGGATCTCGGTCAGCGCGGCGCCGAGATCGGCGACGGCGGCCGGGCCGGCATTCAACGCGTTCAGCGCGTCGACCAGCACGATCTGCCGGTCGAGGCGGGCGAAGTGATCGCGGAAGAACGGTTTCACGACGACCGACTTATAGGCCTCGTAGCGTCGCGCCATCATCCGGCCGAGCGAACCCGGCGGGCTGCCGGCCTCCGGCTCGGGCAGGGGAGCGAAGGTCAGTGCCGGCGAGCCCTCGAGGTCGCCGGGCATCAGGAAGCGGCCCGGCGG
>JAEWAD010000358.1 GCA_023391905.1 Pseudomonadota bacterium
GGCGAAAGCCGGATCACCCGCGTGATCGAGCGCCATTTCGGCGCCTTCGGCAAGCGCCTGCCGATGGCGCGGCCGGTGCCGTTCAAGGGTGGGCGCGGCAAGCCGACCATGGATTTCATGCGCGGGCCGGCGGAGCTTGCCGACGCGATCGCGACCGGGCGCCGGTCGCGCCTCGACGAGGATTTCGCCGTGCATGTGACGGAAGTGACCGAGATGCTACAGCATCCGGAACGGTTCGAGCGCCCTGCCCGCGTGCAGTCGCGCTTCGCGCCGATCGAACCGATGGAATGGGCACGATGAGCATGCAGCAGCCAGAAGTGAACCTGATTACCTGCTCGTTCCGGGGCGACCTCGAGGTCTGCCGCATGCTGTGCGAGAGCGTCGACCGCTTCGTGCCGGAGACGATCCCGCACACGCTTTATGTGCCGCGCGCCGACATCCCGCTCTTCGCCGATCTCGCCTCGCCGCGCCGCACCATCCGCGCGCAGGAGGACCTGCTGCCGCGCTGGTTCGTCAAGCTGCCGCTGCCGAGCCCGGAATGGCGGCGCCGGCTGCACCTGCCGCGCCGCAACATGTATGTGACGCCCTACAGCCCGCTGGTGCGCGGCTGGATCGTGCAGCAGATTCTCAAGATCGCCGCGACCCACCGCGCCGCGGCCGAGATCGTCGCCCATGTCGACAGCGACACCATCTTCATCCGCCCGCTGAAGCTCGAGCACCTGACCCGCGACGGCAAGGTGCGGCTCTTCCGCGATCCGGAAATGGTGCCGCTGGAAACGCATCGCGTCTGGCAGGAAGCGGCCGGCCGGCTGCTCGGCCTGCCGCCGTCGCGCTACTATGGCGCCGAATACATCGATCCGCTGGTCGTCTGGAGGCGCTCGGTGATCCGGCGCATGACCGCTCGGATCGAGGAGATCTCAGGCCGCGACTGGCGCATTACGCTCGCGCGCACGCCGCATTTCGCCGAATACGTGCTCTACGGCGTCTATGCCGACCAGGTGCTGGGGCTCGAGGAGGCCGGGCTGATGCCGGAGGACTTCTCGCTCAATCATGCCCGCTGGAGCGACGAATTCGACGGTCCCGAGGGCCTGCAGACCTTCATCGACGAGCTGCAGCCCGAGCATGTCGCGACACTGATCCAGTCGACGATGAGCACCAGCATGGCCGAGCGCAAGGCGATCTTCGAGCGGATCGCCGCGCGCGCCGCGGCGCAGGATCAGGAAGCCGGCCGCCTGGGCTCGTCCGCCTCGCGATAGACCGGATAGAGCCGGCCGAGCGAGAGCTTGCCGCGCACGCCGGCCCAGCGGAAGCCGAAATCGGTGAGCGCGGCGCCGCCCTGCCGGCGGACGCCCGGATAGCGCAGCGCCAGCAGGCCGAGCTGCGCCAGCGCCTTGGCGCGCAGCCACCAGCGCGTCAGGACCGGGGAACCGCTGCTGCCGGCCACCGCCTCGGCATAGGCCTGCCCGCCGGCGAAGAAGCGCCGGCGCAGATAGCCGGGATCGCAGCGCGAGGCCGGCACCCATTCCGAGACGCGCGCCTCCGGCAGCCAGGCGAAGCGGCAGCCGCGCACCTGCAGCCGGCAGAACAGGTCGAGATCCTCGCCGCCGGCATTGCCGAAATGCGGGTTGAACGGCGCCTCGTCGGAAAGCGTCGTGGCGCGGCGGAGGACCGAGTTCGAGGTCGCGACGGTCAGGATGCGCTCGGCGCGCGTGCCGAGCGCCTTCACCTCCTGGCCCGAGGGCGCCGGGATGAAGCGCGAGAACAGCTGCCGGATCGCCGGCGTGACCCGCTCGGGCGCCTCGAAGACCGGATCGACCCTGCCGAAGAAGACGTCATGCGGATGGGTCCGCAGCCCGGTCACGACGGCCTCGAACCAGTCCGGCGCCAGTTCCTCGTCGTCGTCGACGAAGGCGAGGAAGGGCGCGTCGCTCGCCCGGATGCCGGCGTTTCGCGCGACCGAGATATTGGCCGGATGCGCCTCGACATAGCGGATATCGAACGGGCTGCCGGCCGCCGCGGCCGCCACCACCTCGGCGGCGGAGCCGTCGTCGCTGTTATCGGCGACCACCACGGAAAGCCGCGCTCCGACCGGAATCGTCTGCGCGCGGATGCTCTCCAGTGCCAGCGCGAGCAGCTTCTCGCGCCGGAAGGTGCAGATCACGATGACGAGGTCGATCGGCACGACGTCATGCGCCGCTGCGCGACCATCCAGAATTTCCGTATCCAAAACCGCCCTGCCCCTCAGAAATGTCCCGGCCTTCCGGCCCAATGCGCGTCGCCGCCGCTGCCCGTCATCCGCCGTCCGCCGGCTCGAGCCAACGGCTCCGCGACAGGACGAACAGGAACAGCACCGCGACGTTCGACAGAACGGCGCCGCGCATGAACAGCGACGCCTCCGTCAGATTGTGAAACAGATAGACCAGCAGGAACATCGTCATGAAGCCGATGGCCGCCCGCGCCGGCACGGAAATCGACATTGTGAGGCACTGCGCGATGCCCGAGACCGCGCCGCCGATGACGATCAGCGTCGCCACGATGGTCGCCGGCAGGCCGATATGCAGCCACAGCTCCAGATAGCCGTTATGCGCCTGGTTGATCGTGCCGATCTCGACGTCGCCGAGCCAGGTGCCCGGCTCCAGCCGGTTGAGCGGATCGGCGGCGAGGCCGACGTCCCAGAAGGCGCCATAGCCGTGACCGAACCAGAAGCGCTCCTGCGCCGCCCGCCAGGCGAAGGCCCAGAGCTCGTCGCGCCCGGTGAAGGAGGAATCGCCCATCGTCGCCGTCAGGAACAGGTCGAGATCGAAATCATAGAGGGCGAAGACCACGAGCAGCGCCGCGACGCCGGTGAGGCAGAGCCCGATCATCAGCAGGATGAAGCGCGGGCCGAGCCGCTCGGCCAGCGCCATGCCGGCGATGACGACCAGCGCGAGGCCGGTCAGGCCGATCGAGGTCTTGCTCTTGGTGATGACGAGGAAGAACAGCGTCGGCAGCAGCGCGAGGAGCGCCAGGACCACGGGCCGGGCGCCGCGCGCGCCGAGCATCCAGGTGGCGCCGCAGATCACCGTGATCATGGCGACGAGGCCGGCGACGTTCTTCTGCGTGTAGAGGCCGCGCACGCCGATGTCGGTGATGGCCGTGCCGGGAAAGAGCACCGTGCCAACCAGGTTGAACAGGATCACCCCGGTAAGCCCGACGAACCACCAGGTGTGGAAACGCCGGAGATCCTGCAGGCTCGCCGCGATACCGGCGGCGATCACGGTGAGGAAGATGAGCAACAGCGCGCGGCGCAGGGTCAGGCCCGGATAATCCGACCAGAACATGCTGAGGAAGCAGAACCCCGTCAGCGCCAGCAGCGGGATGGTCTTGAGCCCCATCACCAGCGAGGCGCGCCAGTGGATCGCCAGTGTCAGCAGCGCCAGCCCGAACAGCCCGAGCACCATCAGCCGGTCGAGCGGATTGCCGTCGAGCCGCTCCGCCACGGAGGCCTCGGCGAAGGGGCGCGTGCCGACGAAGGTGTAGATGATGAAGCCCGCCAGCAGCACGCCGTTGAGGCCGATGCCGGCAAGCAGACCCGAGTGCTCGCGCGCCGACGCGGGCAGCAAGGCGGGCATCGGGGCATGGCTCATCGTCATCGACTCCGGCGTCTGGACATCGGCGCAAGGTGTCGTGGAAACCTCCGCGCCGGCTTGCCTTCCTAGCATGGAATTGTAGAATCAAAGGCTAAGCGAAGCAGTCGTCCCGCGGTACGCATTCCGACGTCCCTGACGATCATCCACGACAGGAGACGTTCGGTGGCCAGCGTTTCCATCGTCATTCCGACCCTGAACCGACCGAAGGCGCTCGCCCGTGCGCTCGCCAGCGCCCGTGCCCAGACCGGCATCGACGATCTCGACATCGAAATCCTCGTCGTCGACAACTCGGCCGATGGCAATGCGCGCGCCGGCGTCGAGGCGATCGCGGCGGCGCCCGGCCATCCGATCCGCTATGTCTCCGCCCCGATCCCCGGCGTCGCCAATGCGCGCAATGCCGGCGTGGCGGCCGCGAAGGGCGACTGGATCGCCTTTCTCGACGATGACGAGGAGGCCGCCTCCGACTGGCTCGCCAACCATGTCGCGACGGCGCGGCGGACCGGCGCGGCGGCGGTCTTCGGCCCCGTGGGCGCCGAGGCCGAGGACGGGAAGCCGATCGGCCCGCTGGCACCCTATTTCTCGCGGTTTTTGGGCCTGCCGGACGGCGCGGACGTGACCGACCGGGCGGCCTATCTCGGCACCAACAACTCGATGTTCGAGCGCGCCAGCTGCCTCGCCGGCGACCAGCCGTTCGACACCAGCATGAACGAGATCGGCGGCGAGGACACGCTGCTGCTGAAGCGGCTCGTCGCGGAAGGCAAGCGCTTCGCCTGGTCGGCGAGTGGCATCGTCACCGAATGGGTGCCCGAGCGGCGTCTCAACTGGGCCTATGTGCGCAAGCGCAAGTTCCTTTCCGGCCAGATCCGCGTGCTGACCCACTGGAAGGCGCAGCCGGTCGAATGGACCCGGATCGCCTTCTGGATGGCGGCTGGCTCGATCCAGGTGGTGCTGCACGGGATCGCGGCGCTCGTCTTCGCGCCGATCGACCCGGTCCGCGCCGAGGCGGCCCGCGTGAAGCGCAATGGCGGACTGGGCAAGCTGCTCTGGATGCGTAGCCGGCCCGCGCTCTACGGTTCGGGCCTCGTCTCGTGAACCACCCGACGCGCCGGTCCGTGCTGGCCTCCGGCCTCGCCGCGGGCGGCCTCGCCCTTTCCCCCTTGGGCGCCATCCCCGCCGCGGCAAACGCCGGCGCGAATTCTACGATCCGCGTGGCGGATGGCGGCAAGGGACGGCCGATCAGCCCGCTCATCTACGGCTCGAACGAGATCGGCACGATGGACGGCGGCGCTCCGTCGGCGACGCTGGACCGCGCCGCCGGCGTCACGGCGCGACGCCTCGGCGGCAATCTGATGACGACCTACAAC